>JANNNN010001045.1:0-17591 GCA_031398555.1 Planctomycetia bacterium
AATTCTTGCGCCAATTTATGCCCCGGCCGTCGCATAAACCGTCTAGCTTCGATCTCGGAAGCTCAGCAGCAACGATGCGTGGCACATAAGTGGCACCCTCGGAAGAAGTTCTTTCCGGCCTAACTGATTTTCCCAAAACTAACACGCTTGCTAAGCATAGAGCGAGACTCTAATGGCGGTTATCAAGTTGAGGAAATTTGGCGCAACTCTAAACAACAGCCTTTCTATTGCAATTGGACCCAGTTGCAAGCCAAGAAGAATTTGGTGGTGGGCTTTGCAGGCAAGACCCTTTTTACACTCGATTGGCAAAGTGGGAAAGTAGAATCGCAATTAAGAGGTTGGACCGACTGCAACCTGATTGCCACGCCCGAAGGAGCAATAGCTGTACGTGGTGATGGCTTCATCGGAAAGCTAGAATCCCCGACGTTAAACCAGTACAGGTTGCGGGCTATGGAAAGATCCGCGACCGCGTCTGGTGCTCCCGCTATCGCCAGTGGTAGTTTGTTCGTCCGCAGTAGAACTGCAATTCATTGCGTACCTCTAAGCGAGCTTCAGACGAATGAGCCGCTCCGCAATGGTACGGCCGTTACATCCATGGATGCAATGTATGATGCCCCCTCAAAAATTCTCAAACTATTTGGCGGAAAAGCGTCTTTTGGTGATTGAAATCACTTTCTGGGGTTGCTAATCTTTTTCCCGCTAAGTCTGGTTGGATCCTACTGTCGGCGTTGGTCTTGCTCACCCATACCACCCACGTGCACCATGTATCGCAAGCTTCTGAAGGTAGGTCGTCGCAGCAATCTCGTTTCTAAGGCTACTGGCAATCAGGCACAAAGTAGTAGATCGCGCAAGCCACGAGCGCACCGCCTTGAACAACTCGAACTTCGCCAAATGCTCGCTATTGCATCGCCGCCCGATCAAACGCTGCTGCTCTCCGACCCCGCTGTTTACCTCGCACCAGGCCACTTCAATCTTGGCGGACCCTCAGACTTGCTCAGCGTCTCTCGAAATGGGCGAATCGATGTCGCGGCCAACAACAATCAAAATAGCTGGGACACGCGAAGCACTTTTCAAGTACCCGGAGTCTCCGCCGCCAATCCAGTCCTCGGTGCCACCACCGCCCTACTCAACAACGACCCCTTCGATGACCTCCTACTCCAAACCGCCACCAGCGTCGTGATGCTCGTAAGCGATGGACACGCCAGTTGGCAAAGTTACCTTACAAACAACTACACCGGAGTCGTCGATGCTGCGACTCACCCAACCGTAAAACCAATCGCCGCAAATTTCGGCAACGATACCCGAATCGATCTGGTTCTACCTATCCCCCAAGCCAATCAAGTCGCGATTCTCTATGGCACTAACGATGGGAAATTCCAAACGCCAGTCTATCTCTCCACGGGTTCAGCGATCAGCTCGCGACCAACCGTCGTCGCCAGCGGCAATGTGCTGGGCGGCCCCAGCAACGATCTAATCATTGGCTTCGACGATGGTTCAGTTCGATTCTTGGAAGGCAATAACCAAGGCGTCCTCCAACTCCGCAGCGACCTAACGCTCACCAGCTTCGCTGGCCCAGTGTCTGGCCTGCAAGCCTACGATTTTGACAACGATGGCTTGAGCGAAATTGCCGTTACCGGAAGATCAGGCGCCGCAATCCTGAAATCGTTGCCCGATCCGTTGGCTTCATCCCCAATCGCCAACGGCGATTTCTCACAAGGCTTGAACGGATGGGACACTCAATTCATTGGGCAAACCACCAATCAACAATCTGGAATCATCAATGCCCAGTCCACCGTCGCGCAGTTCTCCGAAAATCAATCGTTTCTAACTTCTCTGTCGCAGTCGTTTGTCATCCCCGCGAATCCGCAAAGCATCGAGTTCGACCTTGTGGCACTGGACCTAGTGGCCCTGGGACTCGGAAGTGACTCGCCTAACCAGTTGCCCGACGCCTTCGAAGTGTCCCTGCTCAATACCTCATCGAACTCGCTGGTACCCACTCACCAGCCAGCCTCGACTGCCTTCATCAACTTCGCGCCTGGCGGTGGCCGATCCGCTGCATCAGGTGTGACAATCAATGGAACCAAAGTCAAGCTCGACATCTCGCGACTGACTCCAGGCATAACCGCCAACTTGGTTTTCGATCTCATCGGCAATCCCAACGCCAGCCAGTCAACTGCGACGATCGACAATGTTCGTATCGCTCCTGAAATCCTTCGCAACGACGCCTTCAGCGTTACCAAGTTGACAGGTGCTTTTGGAAGTCCCACCGACGTAGCGATTGGCGACATCGATGGCGACAATCTGGCCGATCTCCTGGTGAGCGATTTAGCTCTAGCGAGCATTATTGTCTACAACGGCACCGGTGGTGTTGCGTTTGCAAGGTCCGTCATCAACGTGTCCAGTACAGGCGCACCCACTAAGCTGGCACTCGGTACTTTCACCGCGCCCGATTCTGTTCTGGATGTCGCTGTGGCCTTCAATGGCAAATCGCTGGCTCTAACACCACTGGTCGCCGACACGACGTTGCCGACAGCGATGTTGGTATCACCCCAATCCGCAGTTACGCTGGGAACAACCGCGGACGCAACCGCTGCCCTCGGTTCAGTAATCGTGCAGTTCTCCGAAGCGATGCAAGTTTCAAATGCAAACACTCCAGGGTCAGCCAACAACCCACGCTCTTACAGGTTCTATAACTTAGGTCCCGATCAAGCTGACAATCGAGGTACCGGCGATGATATCCTCCTCCCAATAACATCGGTCAGTTACAACACGACAACCAATCTTGCGACCCTGACCATCGACCCTGCATCACTGACCGATCCGACACGCACCGCTGGATCGATCTACAAAGTACTCATGCTGGGTGCCAGCCAAACCAATGGTCTACGCGACCTCGCCGGCAATCTGCTCGATGGTGGTCAAGATATTTCCGCAGTCGTAAACGTTACCCGCCAGCTTCGATTGGATCTGCCTCAATCGGTGGTAACCCAAGAAGGAAAAACTCTGACTTTTGATGCCGCCCTGGCTCATTACACGTTTGGGAACAACTATTCCGCAACCATTCAATGGGGTGACGGCACTACCAGCAACGCGATCGGCGACGATACGTTTCCTGTCGAAAACTTCTCGACTTCACACGTCTATGCAACCCATGGAAGTTATACCGTCACCGTCATCGTCAGCGACAACCTCAATGCGACGGTTGCGACTCAGTCGACAACTTTGCAAGTCCAAAATGTTGCGCCCGCGATGGGAACTTTGCCTGCGATTTCCACCACCGAAGGTTCAAACGTAGCATTCCAATTCATCGCGACCGATCCCGGTCTTCAAAGCCACGCATCGCAAGACAACTTGACCGCGACGATCAATTGGGGCGATGGCACAAGGTCGACGGTTGCGCCGACACGTATGGCCGCCGTGTTCAACTTCAGCACTCTGCACACCTTTCCTGACAACGGAAGCTACAACGTTCAAGTCACCGTCAGCGACGGCACCGATACGACGACTTCCACAACGACAGCTCAAGTCGCAAACCTTCCACCCAGTTTCACAACAACCAACATGCTCGCTACGGTTGGTCAGTCGCTCAATATCAACTCGATCACGATTTCCGATCCAGGTTTCAACGCACCCAGTGGAAGCGTCGAGTCGTTCACCGCCATGATCGATTGGGGTGATGGGACTGGCGTTCTTCCCACAGTGATTACCGACTACGTGGCCGGCAAGATTGGAACGCCTACCACCGCCAAGCTCGCCTTGGCGCATACTTATGCTTCAGCGGGTCAGTTCAATGTGCTGTTAACAGTCCGCGACGATGACGGTGCGGTCGTGGCCAAAACATTCCAAGTCACCGTCCAGCAGAATTCCAGTGGTAGTGCTTGCTTGCCAAAGATGGATTTCGATACAGACGCTCTAGGCAGTGGCATCGCCGCCGGCGCAAATCTCGCAAATCTCTGGACTAGCTGGAGCGTTCACGTCGCGACAAACGATCCAGCCAAACATCCGCTACGGGTCTTGACCAACACTAGCGGCAGCGCGCCCGACAATCTGCTCGTGATTGCGGATAAACCCACGTCGGCTACACCGATGGCGTACAGCGGCGGAGGCACAATCAATTTTTATTTTGATTCAACGGTACGCATCGATCAATTGCGACTGTTCAAAATCCCAAGCGGTCAATTTGCAACCGTCCGCTGGTACGATCGCGCATTGACCATGACCGGCGAATTAAAAATAACGGGTGACAACAGCCAGCTTTATCGGACGATTTCATCCAATGCGCTCGGTGTCCGCCGTTTAGAAATCCAGTTCACAGGTTCCGGAGCGATCAGCGATCTCACTTTCTGCAACGATCAAGTCCCCGGCGGGACCGTTCAAACGTCGGGAGCATCAACGGCCCGCGAAGGCGATAAGTATGTGTTGAACCTGGCAGGCTTGGCTAGCACCGACGGCTGGACGATCAACTGGGGCGATGGCAAAGTTTCCACCCTGCCAGCTCAATCTTCATTCGCCGAACATCTCTTCACAGACGGAACAAACTCAGCCACCATTCGAGCCTTCGCTCGCCAAGGTGCTAACGATTACGCTGCCAAGCCGCTCAGCGTCGCGATCGAAAACGTCATTCCCAAACTGACGATCGCTGGCAGTGCGAGCGTCAATGCGAGCGAGGTCTTCACGTTGTCACTCGCGTCGTCCGATCCGGGCAATGATACCATCCAAGGCTGGTTGGTCGATTGGGGCGATGGCAGCAAGCCGCAGTTAGTCGCCGGCAATCCCCATTCAGTCACACACACTTACGCGCATCAAGGCAGCTACTCAGTTCGCGCTCACGCCTTTGACGAGGACTATGACGGACCTCGCTACTCACCTTCCGTCGGCTCGCTGGTGCAGATCCAAGCTCGTGGCGACGAAGGCGGCGAGCGGTTTGATCTGTTGATCGACGACCAACTCGTACAAAGCTTCGTGACCACGACAGACTTTCAGACGTTTCGATATGCAACGACCAAACCTGTTGCACCCAACCAGATAAAAGTTCGTTTCACCAACGATGTGTACGATCCCATCCAGGGTATCGATAACAATCTGATGGTCGACTACATCACCATCGATGGAAAAGTCTATCAGACGGAAGCCCCTGACGTCTATTCAACCGGCACCTGGCAATCGCCGGGCGGTGTGACGCCTGGGCTCCGCAAAAGCGAGTGGCTGAATGCTAACGGTTATTTTCAATATGACAACGATGCCAATGACGGCACACGGCTAGTCATTCGAGCTCGCGGCGATCAAGGTGACGAGACATTCAATTTGCTGATCAACGGCCGCATCGTCAAGCGACTCACCGCGACAAGGGCCTTCACCGATTACGAATATCGGTCTTCTCGCATCGTAACACCTGATCAGATTCGTATCGCCTTTACCAATGACTTGTACGATCGAGCCAGAAAGATTGATCGCAATCTGACGGTCGACTACCTTCGCTGGAACGATACGGTATATCAAACCGAAGATCCATCGGTGGTTTCAAATGGCACTTGGCTGGCCACCGATGGCTTTCAGTCGGGTTTCGGTCGCGGCCAAACCTTACAGACCAACGGCTATTTTCAGTACGCTGAAGTCGCCTCACCGTCTCCATTCAATACCGCCTGGGTCTCCAACACCATCGGCGTATTAGTCCAGCCCGAAAAAAGTATCACGCTGCCAACGATCGACTTCGAACGAGCCGCCGATAGCTCGCCGCTCCAGGCCGGCGATAAAGTTGTTAGCCAGTTCAGTTCGCTGGGAATCACGGTTTCAACCAGTAGCTCCAACACAATCGCAACCATCATCGATTCAGCCTCGTCACTTAAGAACGTTTTGGCGATCGCAGAGAAGGATGACCATGACCATGACCATGATGATGACCATGATGATGACCATGACCATGATGATGATGACCATGATGATGATGATGATGACCACGATCACGATGATGACCACGATGATGACGATGACCACGACGGAGAAAATTTAAAACTTAGCAGCGGGACGCTGGTTTTCGCATTTCGATCGGCTGTCCAGATGGATGAAATCCACTTGTACAACGTCACCGCCAGCGGTTCTCGCCTGCGGTTGTACGGGGCGGATAATTCACTGATCAGCGATACACCAGTAGCCAACTCAGGAGCCAAGAGTTTTCAAAAGGTTATCCTGAATGCGACCGGTGTTCGCCGGATGGAGATCCTTCTTACCAGTCCAGCGTCCGTGGCCGCGATCGTATCCTCGCGTTCGGCTTCGCCCATACCTGCGCCGGCGACAAAGTTCTATGTCGTCGACGCGAACGACTTGACGTATCGCTACACCTCGGCCGGCTCCGCAGTCGGCCAGTTCAACGTCTCATCCACTTTGAATGCCCGCGATATAACCACTACACCGAGAGGGAATCCGCTCTGGATACTCAGCGACGAAGGTGCAAGCAAGAAGATTTACGTTACCGACAGTGAGCAAGAAAAACTGTTGGGTACTTGGACAGCCTCTGGCTTGACCAAGCCCGAAGGAATTGCCACCGATGGCCAGACGATTTGGATCGTCGACGATGCGACCAATCGAGTCCAGCGCTATGACGAAGCGGCCCTGCGCCGCAGTGGATCACAAGCCAAGTCCAGTCAGTTCGCTTTAAACTCGCAGAATCAGAATCCAACTGGGATCACCACCGACGGCGAGTTCCTGTGGGTCGTCGATGCATCCAGCGACAAGGTTTTTATCTATGACCTCGCTGGCCAGCTGCTGAACTCGTGGCGACTCGATCCGGAGAACAAGGACCCAGCAGGCCTGACGATCAATGCCGAAGGCAACCGCATGTGGGTCGTCGATGCAATGGATGATCGCGTTTATGTCTACTCGCTCGATTCGCTCGGGCCGACTACCTCGACTCGGGCCATCGGCAGTTTTGGGCTCGCGTCGAACAACAAGAACCCTCAAGGCATCGCCGACCCCGGCGGCTTATACACCATCGGGCAAGTCCAGACGTCCAATATCGCAAGCCCTGGCGCCATTGACAACTATACCTTCACCGGGATCAAGGGTCAGAATATCTATGTCAACTTTCAACTTCTGAGTGAAGGAGGATTGCAGTCCAGTCTTTTTGGAAAAAACAACAGTCCGATATACAGCCGTGACGATGATCGCGTTTTCGTACACAACTCCGGCGTGATCCCCTTGCCCGAATCCGGCGCGTACACACTGCGATTAACATCCACGGGAACGCCTTCCTATCAGTTTCAGATTTTCAACGTTCCACCCCCTGATGTGCAGCCGGTGGTGTTCGGTCAGCCAAATTCCGGAGCCATAGAAACACCTGGCGCTCGGGATGAATGGACCTTTACCGGTCAAGCAAATACCGATGTCTACTTGGATGTCCTCTCGCTGGAAACCGTGTTCGGGGGCGATGTGATTTTTGCCATCGTTGATTCCGACGGAGGCACCGTTAGTGAACGCAGCTCCACGGCCGAACGCGGTGTCGATCAAGGAGTAACCCTGCTGAAAGAAGGTCCGTATCGCATCGTCGTCAAAGCGGATCTCAATGGCGCCCAGCTTCCAACTTATTCCTTTCGACTGTGGGAAGTTCCGCCCGATGATGTGCGTCCGATTGCGTTCCGACAGACCGCTGCCGGAGCCATTGAAGTTCCCGGAGCCAAAGATCGCTGGACGTTCAGTGCTACAGCTGGACAGAATATTTTCTTGGACTTTCTCACTATCGCTGACGGAGAACTGCAATTTAACCTCAAGGCACCCGATGGTAGGCCGGTCTACGATAACTACTCCGGCAGCGAATCAGCCCTTGATCGAGAGTTCGTCTTGCCGCAAAGCGGAACTTATGAGTTGACAATGCGAGCGGCCCTGGGAAGACCTTCGCTCAATACCTACAGCTTTCAGATCTGGGATATCCCGCCCGAAGTCGTCCAGCCGGCTGTGCTCAATGAAAACATCACCGGCAGTATCGTTCCGGGCGAATCAAAGATTTTTGAGATCGCAGCTCAGGCCAATACGCCAATCTTGCTGGATGTTATGGACTCGAGCAGCGGGACACTGGGCGTTACCATCATCGCCCCCGACGGATCAACGCTCATCGATCGCGCCACAAAAGACACTCTGCTCACTCTGATACAAAATGGCACTTACCGCGCGATCGTTCAAACGTTTTCCACCGACCCGTCGGCACTCGATGCCTTTGGAACTTTTTCCTTCCGCATGCAAGACGCTAGCTCACCGACCCTCGGCGGTTTAGACAGCCTGGGAACTCGCTTCTACCTCGGTTTCCCCCGCAATCTGCTCGGTCTTCTCGGCACGAGCTCTCCCGAATATTCTCTCTCCATCACTTCGCCCGTCGACACTTCAGGCACAGTCCAAATCCCCGGCATTAACAAGTTCTTTTCCTTTGACGTGCTGGCTGGACAGACAACTACTCTCGCGCTGCCCCCCGAAGTCGAGATTTTCACACCCGATCAAGCCTTCAACAAAGGCATCCTCGTAACCGCCATCGATGAAGTTGCCGTCTATGGTCTCAATCAACTGACCGCATCGACCGAAGGCTATACCGCTCTGCCAGTCGACGCGATCGGTCGCGATTATAGGGTGCTGGGCTACGGCAACACAATCCATCTCGGCGGCGGCGGCGGCACCAACTTGACCATCGTGGGAACAGCCGATAACTCCACCATTACCATTACGCCCACAGTCACCGCTGGCTCACACCCAGCTGGCGTGCCTTTCACCATCACACTCAACGCCGGGCAAGCTTATACACTCCATGTTGATACTCAGCCCAACAACATCTCTGGTGTCGTTGACTTGACTGGAACTACTGTCAACTCCGACAAGCCGATTTCTCTTTACGGTGGTAACACAGCCGCCTTTGTTCCAGCCGGTTTCGAAGCCGCCGATCATCTCATCGAACAATTGCCTGCGATCGAGACTTGGGGCAACCGTTTTATCACCGCGCCGCTCGCAACTCGCACTCGCGGTGATACCTTCCGCGTTTTGGCCCACTCCGACAACACTCAAGTGCGCATCAACGGGACACTCATCACCACCCTCGCCGCCGGAAAATTCTACGAAACGATTCTCACCGCCGCGTCGGCTATCGACACATCGCAACCCGCGCTCGTTGCCCAGTACGCAAACGGCCAGACCTTTGACAACGTCCCCAGCGATCCGTTCATGATGCTCGTGCCTCCCACCGAGCAGTTTCAATCGGAGTACACGCTCAGTACTCCGGTCGCCAATTTTGATATTAACTACGCCAACCTCGTTGTGCCTGTTGCAGCAATATTCAGTGTCCGCCGCGACGGTCAATCGGTCCCAGCCTCCGCCTTTACAACAATCGGTAGCAGCGAATTTGCAGGCGCCCAAGTTCCGATCGGTGTCGGCTCCCATCACTTCACCGCCGACACACCCTTTGGCGTTGCTATTTATGGCTTCAGAGAAGTTGAATCCTACGGCTACTTCGGTGGCACCAGCCTCGCTCCACTAACTCGCGTCGCCAGCCTATCGCTTTCACCCACTACGATTGCTTTGCCGCTCAACACGCTGCAGACCATGACTGCCCATGTTGTCGACCTTCAAGGCAATCCGTTAAGCGGCGTTCGCGTTGAATTCGCCGTGACTGGAAAGAATCCGACGCACGGCTTCAGCTTCACCGACGCAACCGGTCGAGCCACCTTCCAGTTCTCAGGCGCGGTCGCAGGAACTGACAGCGTAACCGCCACCGCAGCCGGTCGCACGCAAGCCGCTTCCGTTGTTTGGTCGGTCTCGCTTCCAACCATCGTCATCCAGTCCCCCACTGCGGGCGAAAACTTGCCCTTTGGAAAACGAGTCCTCGTTGGTACAGCGCGACCCGCTGTCCCAGGTTCAGTCATCGTTGAAGTTCTGGTCGACGGTGTTCGTGTCGAAGCTTTTGATGCCACTGGCAACTTCATTGCCCCCATCTCGATCACCGCCGGCGTCCAGTCGTTCACTGTGACCGCCATCGATTCGCTCGCTCAACAAACTTCAACATCGATTGCTGTAACCGGTCTAGTCGATGACTCTAGCGGATTCATCAACACCTCCGGCGTGGATGCAACATCCACAACCCAAGTCCAATTTATCGGCACAAC
The DNA here is from genome assembly GCA_031398555.1 of Planctomycetia bacterium. Classification (GTDB taxonomy): domain Bacteria; phylum Planctomycetota; class Planctomycetia; order Pirellulales; family Pirellulaceae; genus Aureliella. Next base: position 10,134 of record JANNNN010001045.1, read on the forward strand.
TTTCAACCGCGCCACCAATAAGTTGTTCGTCGACATGCGCGTCAAGAATCTGAATTCAGACGCAGTCGACTCGAACACCGCCGTGCGTTTCGACGCGATTGATCCAACCCGAGTCAATTTGCTGAACCCAGATCAACGAACCGATAGCGGTCTACCGCTTGTCCTATTCAATTCAAAAATACCAGCCGCTGGACTTGGCAAAGACCAGTCATCGGCGTCGTCTGCCTTGACCTTTGATGATCCTCTTCGCGATCGCTTCGCGACTCAAGTGAGTGTGCTGACCCGCGCCAATCGAGCTCCGCAGTTCACATCCGCCCCACCCGTCGAAGCGACCGTTGGCCGTGCCTATCGTTATGCTGTGACTGCTATCGATCCCGATGGTTCTCCCGCCTTAGCTTATCAATTGGTTAGCGCTCCCAACCGCATGGCCATCGATAACGCAACGGGTTTGATCACCTGGACACCTCAAGCCGCCGATGCCTCAACGCAAACGGTTAGCATCAAAGTTCAAGACGCCCGAGGCGGCGAAGCCATTCAGACTTTTGCATTGAACGTCGCCCTCAGCCGAATCAATCGGCCACCGGTCTTTACCACCACTCCTGTAATTAGCGCCGTTCCGCTTTCGAATTATCTTTATACAGCCTCCGCCCGCGACGTTGACGCTGACACGATCGTTTATGCTCTGTCGCAATCCCCGGCTGGCATGACCATCAATTCAGTGACTGGTCTTATAAGATTCGTAAACATAATTGCCGGTACTTATCCGATTTCGGTCACTGCCAGCGACTCGCGCGGCGGCCTTGCGGCTCAAGATTTTACGCTGTTCGTGGGCACGACTCCCACTCGAACTGTACCCGTCATCACCTCGACTCCGCCCGTCGTCGCGTACATCGGATTGACGTACATTTATTCGGTCTCGGTCGCTGACGCTAACAAACCTTCATTGCAGTTTCAACTGCTGCAAGCTCCGCCTGGAATGTCGATCAGTTCTACCGGTCGCCTCACCTGGTTGCCGCAGTCGGCGCAAACCGGTCCACAAGCCGTGCGACTTTCCGTCACCAACCCAAGCGGCGGCAGCGCCTCGCAATCATTCACTGTCGAAGCCATCAGTCAGCCTCCCAACCTCGGTCCGCAGTTCTCGTCAACGCCACTGCGCATCGCATCAACGGGTGAAGACTATCGTTACACAGCCCTCGCCGTCGACCCCGAGCAATCGACGCTCACATACTCCTTGACCTTCGCCCCAGTGGGCATGAGCATCAATGCCCAGACCGGCGCCATCCTCTGGAAACCGACTGCATCACAACTCGGTCCCCAGCGCGTCCAAGTCAAAGCTGCCGATGCACGAGGACTTTCCGCTACTCAAACGTTTGCCATCGACGTTCGTGTCCCCAACACTCTGCCGACTTTTACGAGCACTCCCACCAACTCGATCATGGTCGGCGACGCCTACCGCTACAACGCACTAGCCACCGATCTCGAGGACGCAGTAACCTATACCCTGTTTGCCGGTCCAGCCTTCGGGCTAAACGCCATGCAGATCGACCCACGTAGCGGAGCCATAGCATGGCAACCTCGCGCTTTGGACGTTGGCACCTATCCCATAACCGTTCGAGCAACCGATGACCGCGGCGGTTTCACCGACCAATCGTTCAGTCTATCGGTCGTTCCCGATCGCCGTGCCCCAACCGTTTCCATTCGCCTCGAGCGAGCAACGATTAATATCGGTGACAGCACACGCATCGACGTGCGAGCCTACGACGCCAGCGGAGTCGATTCTGTTTCACTTTCCATCGACGGCAGTTTAGTTACCTTAGACGCAGGCGGCAGCTACGTCTTTACCGCCACAGCCAGCGGCATACCCAATATTGTCGCCACCGCCATCGATCGAGCCGGTAACACAGCCACGGTTTCTGCCGATCCCGCTTTACGCGTGTTAGACGCGACGGACAGTGAAGCACCGCTGATACAACTCACCGCACCTGCCAGTGGTTCGACTGTAACTTACTTGACGGACATCCTCGGCACGATCACCGATCGCAATCTCGAGTACTTTGAATTGCAGTACTCGTTAGCCAACACCGACCAGTGGACCACCTTTGCTCGCCGCCAGTTCCGCCCCGGCCCGATCGGCAGTGGCAATGGAATAACCAACGGCATTCTGGGCATCTTCGACCCCACGCTGCTCGCCAACGACACTTATCAAATTCGCGCCCTTGCTCAAGACACCAACGGCGAGCAAAGCAGTTCGATCATCGAACTGTCCGTCGAATCCCAAGCCAAGATTGGGAATTATCACTACGATGCGATGCAGACAGGCTGTGCGGATTGCCGGGCAGGCTTCTCGGATTTGGAAGTCAATGTCGCGGGGATTCCAATTAGTATCCAGCGAACCTACGACACCTTAGATGCGAATTTTGATGGCGACTTTGGTTACGGCTGGCAAATGTCGATCACCAACCCTCGCATTCGCGAAAGTGTTCGTCCAAGCCTCTCCGAACTGGCAGGCGCTGGACCGCTGACCGCCAATCCGTTTCGTATCGGCACGCGAGTCTACCTAAACGCGCCCGATGGACGCCGCATCGGCTTTACATTTGATCCCGTCCCTGTCGGCGGTTTACTAGGCACAATATGGACACCGCGATTTACGCCCGATCCCGGCGTCAAGTATCAATTGGAAGTTGAAAACACTCCGCTGTCTCAAAATGCCAACGGCTCTTTTGGACTCTATCTGCTCAATCTGCCTTATAACCCAGACCGTTATACGCTGGTCACCAAGGATCAACTGCGTTTGAACTATAACCAGTTTTCCGATCTGCAACTGGAGAGCGCCTCCGATCGCAACGCTGTCAAGCTGACCTTTACAAAAGACGGCATCTTCTCGAGCCTTGGTCCCAAGGTCACTTGGCAGCGCGATAGCCAAAACCGAATTACCTCCGTGACCGACCCGGCCGGCAATGTCCTTCATTACACCTACGACGCTAGTGGAGATCTTGTGTCGTTCGAGAACCAAGTCGGCGATATCACTCGCATGAGCTACTTGGCCGATCCAGCTCACTTTCTTCAGTCGATCGTCGACCCGCGAGGCTTCGAAATAATGAAGCTGACGTATGACGCCGACCATCGGATAATCGGTCTAGCCGACGCTCTCGGCAACACCGAAAGCTACGATTACGATATCGAAAACCGCACCGAAGTCGTTGCCGATCCTAGCGGCAGTGAATCCACTTTAGTGTTCGATGACCGTGGCAATGTAACTCGCATGACCGATCCCGAAGGGAATGTCTTTGAAGCGGTTTTCAATCAAGACGACAAGCCCATGCGTCTGGTCGATTACAACGGTGGCATCACTGAAGTCACTTACGACGACCGCAGCAATGTGACGCAAGTCATCGATCCTATTGGAAACGTTTGGAAGACCACTTACAACGCCAGGAATGATCGCACTTCGAGTACCGACCCTAACGGCAAGCAGCTTACGTTCGAGTATGACGATCGCGGGAATCTCGTTAAAACAACGGACCAGCTGGGCCGCACCCATTCGTTGATCGTCGATGCAGTCGGTCGCACCACGTCGCTAACTAACTCTGCCGGGCAAACGTGGGCATTCAGTTTTGGAGAATTCGACGTAGCTTCGCGGATTACCAATCCCGATGGTACTTTCCGGGCCGTCGAACTGAATGGCTGGGGCGAAATGGTCGGAATGACCGACGAAAACGGAGTCACTTATCAGTTTGGCCGCGATGCAGTCAATCGAGTCACCTCAGTCGCCCTCCTCAACCCGCCACTAGGCAACGCGAGGATTCAGGAGGCTGCGCCCGCTGAGAGACAACTTATGGCTGTACGTAAGTTCTTTCGCGATGTACTTATCGAAGAAACGGATGCTTTGGGACGCGTCACGAAATACCACTACGATGCCAACGGCCGCATCGATGAAGTCACCGATCCCATCGGAGGAATATCTAGAACGATTTATGACACCCAGGATCGATTCGTCGACAAGATCGATCCCCTTGGCAATAAGACGCACTATGAATATGACCGCAATTATCAACTCGCAAAGGTTGTCAATGCTGCTGGCGGTACAACGCAGTACACCTTCGACCCACATGGCAATTTATTTCAGGAGATTGATGAAGCTGGATTTGTTACAAAGTACATCTATGATTTGGGACTGCGACGGACGGGAACCCAACTGCCCGATGGCTCTTTAATAAAGTTTAAGTACGACGCATTTAACAACGTCAGACAAGCCACCGGCCCCCTCGGCGAAGTGACGCAGCTCTTCTATGACGATGCTCATCAACTGACCAAGATGATTGATCCGCTGCAGGGCGTCTATCAATGGAGCTACGATTCGACAGGTAACCCCAGCCAGTACACTGACCCGCGTGGCAACGTTAGCAGCCATGTGTTCGATGGTCGAAATCGATTGATCAGGAGTACCGATGCCCTCGGCTTTACGGAACGATTTGGCTATGACGACATCGGACGCATGCTAAGTTACACCGATCAAGTCGGCTCAAGCACCTCGTTTGTTTACGATTCACAAGGACGATTGACCAGTCGCACGAATCCCGATGGCGGCATCAGCCAGTTTGAATACGACGCCGTTGGCAATCAAACCAAAGCCATCGATCCGCTCGGACGCACCGCTCTCGCCACGTACGATGATCTCGATCGACTAGTAACCAGTACCGATCCACGCGGGGCTGTAACTTCATTCAGTTACGATGCGATGAGCAATCTGTTGTCCCTAACCGACGCGTCGCAGAACACGACCAAGTGGACTTACGATCCGATGAATCGCGTGGTCCTGTGGACCGATCCGCTGGGAGCCGCCGAGTCGTTTACGTATGACGATGCCATTCCCAACAGCACTGATCGTCGCGGTAACTTGGCGGTGCATACGGATCGCTTGGGACGCAAAACGGTCTACGGCTACGATTCTCGCAATCGCAACACCTCCGCCGAGTGGCAAGACGTTGGCGGTGCAGTCGTCGACACCATCACCCGCCAATATGACAAAAGCAACAATCTAATCGGAACCAGCGACGCCGATAGCAAGCTCGCTTTTACCTATGACCTCAACAGCCGCTTGCTAACTGCCGACAACGCCGGCACACTTGGTGTACCGCGTAGTGTGCTCACCAACACTTGGGACGCGGCCAGCAATCGCATTCGAGTCCAAGATAGCGATGGCGTTCACGTTGATTCGACTTATGACGCTCGTAACCTGTTGTCGACGCTTACCTGGACCGGCAGCGGTGCTTCACCCGCAATCACACCGGCAAGTCTCAAGATGAGCTACAACGGGCGCGGCCAGTTGAGCGACATGCTGCGTTATTCAAACGCTACCTTCACTCAACTTGTCAGCCAGACTCAGCGGACTTATGACATCGCTGGCCGCAGTCAAGATATCTTGCACTTGTCTGCCACCGATGCCGTGTTGGCCGAGTTCGAAAGTGTATGGGATCAAGCAGATCAGCTGACGAAGTTAATCATCAATGGCAAAGAGACGGATTATCAATATGACCCCACTGGTCAGTTGCTCTCGGCCAAGCACGTCACAGATGGCCTTCAAGACGAAACTTACACATATGATGCAACCGCGAATCGCACTTCATCCGCGCAGTTGTCATCGCAGGTGATCGGTGCCAGCAATCGCTTGCTGTCTGATGCTCGTTATGAATACAAATACGACGCCGAAGGGAACCTCATCGATCGCCGCGAGTTCGCCACCGGTATTCATGACCTTTACAAGTACGATCACATAAACCACATGACTCGTGCCCAGCGTGTGAGTTCAACCGGTGTTATCCTTTCGACGGTCGACTATCGTTACGATGCTTTAGGGCGTCGCATTGCCCGCACGGTTGACACTGACGGTGTCGGTCCTGCGGCGGCAACTTCAGAGTATTTCGTGTACGACGGCCTGGACGTTTGGCTCGACGCTGATTCGGCTGGCAACGTAACCGCCCGCTATTTATTCGGTGACGAGCTCGACCAGCCCCTAGCCCGTTATCGTCCCGGTGAAGGCACATCCTGGTATCTAACGGATCACTTAGGCAGCGTCCGCAATATTCTCAACAGTGTCGGCACGATCGTTGACACCATTGACTACGACAGCTTTGGCAACATCGTTTCCGAGAGTTCCCTGCAGTTCGGCGACCGTTACAAGTACACTGCCCGCGAGTGGGACAGTCAGCTCGGCCTTTACTATTACCGCGCCCGTTTCTACAGCCCCACCACCGGCCGTTTTACATCCGAAGACCCCATCAGCTACGCCGGCGGCCAAGTCAATCTGAACGCCTATGTTGGGAACGCGCCCACTGCATACATTGATCCGTTTGGATTAGTTGCCGAAGGTGCTGGTGTAATGCAATGGGGGACGCGAGTCGCCAATTCGGATACGGGCGCTCTAGTTGGTGGCAGTCTAGGATTCGCATGCGGATTTCTCGAAGGATTGTATCGAACTGGCAGCGTTGACGAGGCAGTTACCGCTGGCTCAGCCGAGGCACTCATCGGTGGCGGAGCCGGTGCAGTATTGGGATACGTCGGGGCAGCTCAATCCGTTTGGGCCCGTTATCTCAACGGCATCTTCTTACTCGGCGGTGGTGCACTTGCAATCAACCATGTATATCAAGGCGAAGACCTCGCCGTAAAATCTATCCGCACCGCTTGCGGCGTGGTAGGATTGGCGCTCGGAAGCAATGCTTTAAAAAGTTCGCCAAAATTCCCTGCCAGCTACTTCGATGATATCGCCAGGCTTGGTACTCGCAACCCTAATAGTCCGGTAGTTGTTCTCGGGAAATCATTTGAAGGCGGTAAAAAATACATAAATGTTGCGGCGCACTACAAAGCAAGTTATCTTAAAGCGAGAGACTGGCGAAAGCTCATGCAAAAACTGAACTCAGATGAGCTCTGGAAGATCAACAAGGCTTTCTTACAACAACAAATTCAGGACGGTAAACAATTTATACTGTCACATGATCCCTCCACTGCGAGTGGATTCTTTCTCAAGGAAGTTTCTTACCTTGAACAGTTGGGCTTTACCTTTATTAAGGATGGATGGATATGGAGGGCGTTTCGCTAACAAAATGAACAAATACAGAATTCCAAGTGATGAGGACTTTGCGAAAGCGGATAAATGGATGGAATCGCAGGATCGGCACCTAACGCAGATCTGCGAAAACTTAAAGAGCCGGTTCATGAGTGAATGTGCGTTGCATAACATTTACATATTGTGGCAGCGCGACGTCGACTTTCGCACTTACGTCTTCTTTAAGACAGAATTAGACGTCTCGAAAAGCCGATCCAACGGGACAACTGCGGCTATTGAATCAGCGGTTTACGACGAATTGGAACGCTACGGGCGAGGAAAACGCGGGCAAATTAGAGTGGCATTCGAGTTCGACTCGAATGAAAATGTTGTTAGGCATTTCGATGGAGACTATT
>JANNNN010001077.1:0-6515 GCA_031398555.1 Planctomycetia bacterium
TGCATTGGACAGCGTCAGTCTTTTCTCGTGCCTAGGAACGGGTAGTTGTCATTACTCAGCCGCCTCAAAGCGATGAATTCCTTGACCTCGAGCGCTATCGATCATGTAGTACACTTCACCGCTCTGATCTTCACCAAAAGCGAGCACGGGGATTCCCTTTTCGATTACTTGTTCATTGCGAGCCGCTTGACCGGTGCTTGGGTTGTACGTTAGAGCCCAGATGCTTCCCCTAACATAGTCAGCATACAAATACTTGCCCGCAAGTTGAGGTAAGCGCGCGGAATTATAGACGCGACCACCGGTAATGGATTCGCCAACGCCGTGATCGTATTCCCAAGTTGGAGCGATGAGCGGCCCCACTCGTTCGACCACTGGACGGTTGCCGAACGAATGTGTTCCTTCGCGAGTGCTCCACCCGTAGTTGCCACCTTTCTTGATCACATTCACCTCTTCCCACAATTCCTGTCCGACATCTCCGCACCATAGCAAACCGGTCTTTTTATCAAATGCAATCCGCCAAGGGTTTCGCAATCCGTGTGCATAAATCTCTGCTCGCAGTCCCGATTCTCCGACGAGCGGATTGTCGGCAGGGATGCCGTACGGCAAATCCTTTGTCTTGGAATCAACATCGATTCTTAAGATCGAACCAAGCAGTTGATGGCGATTTTGGCCGTTTTCTTTTGGGTCGTTTCGCAGCCCGCCATCTCCGAAAGCGATGTAAAGGTAGCCATCAGGTCCAAACTCGATCGGGCCCCCATTATGGTTTTGATATGGCTGTTCGATATCTAAAAGCACTTCTTCTGATTTCGGGTCAGCGACCTTGGGGTTGTCTTTGGAAACTCGGAAACGAGAAACAACGGAACGATGATTTTCGCGTTTCGTGTAGCTGACGAAGAATTGGCCGTTGTCTTTAAAATTCGGATGCATTGCCAAACCCAGCATACCTTGTTCATTGGCGCCTTGGTCGAACCAGCGACTTACCTTTTCTTGCACATCCAAGAAAAGCGTCGATTCTTCGACGTCCGGTCGATTCTCAAACGAGAAAATCATCCCTCGTTGGTCAAGTGCAAAAAGTCGGTTGCCATCACCTTTTGCATACGTCAATTCCAGAATACGGAGCGGCTTGTTCAGCTTGCCGTCCTCGTCGATCGGTTCCCAGCCTTGCCACTTTAGTTTTGGAAATGCAGGTGTCCCGCGAAGGCTTAGCGTGCCATCGATGGGCTGTTGCACAGAGCCATCATTAGCAACTTCGCGGATTTTGATGTTGCGAAATGAGACCAAGTTACCGTGGTCCTGCAAGCATATATGACCTTCGCCGGCAGCGCCGAAGCCTGGAAACTGAGCAAACTTGCTCTTCTCAACTGCTTTCCGCCAAGTGTCATCGCCGATCTTAAACTTGTAGTAAAGGGCACCGTTTACTGACACTTCACTCTGCAGTGGGCTGATGCGCACAAACAATTGATTCCATTGACCCGCTGGGCGCGTTGCATCGAGGTCGGGAGGTGTCGTGGGTTTGTACAATTGATACAACCAACCCGATTTTTGGGGATCGTGCCCCTTCACATTATCTTGGATCTGAATCTCAGGACCGCTGTTCCAGGGCTGAGGGTTCTCTTCCGTTACGTGAAACATCAACCCGCTATTGCCACCCTCCGAGATGTTGTATTCTAGCGATAATTCAAAGTACTTGTACTTCTTTTTCGTAATGATATCGCCTGCGTCGCTGCCTTCGCGGACCAAAGCACCATCGACGACCTTCCAACCGTTTGATACGCCATCTTTCTTGTAGTTGCGAAAGCTCTCAATCGATTTCCCGTCGAACAGCAACTGCCAGCCGCTAAGCGACTCGGAGCGCGTTAGTTGGTTTTCATCCGCAGCGCACCACGTAGATGGCACGATATGCAAACCACAGCAGGCTAACAAAGATAACAATTTTAGAATGGCTAATCTTCGCATTACGAAGTCCTCGATCACGGATTAACGTGCCAAGTTGCAATGCAACTCGGCGACAACTGGGTTGATACTGGAGAGAGTAACAGGGGCCTAATTTTACTCGGGAATGAGCGCACTCCCTCGCCTTTCTCAGTTCGATTCTACTTTTTTCTACCGATTTTCTTCAACTGGGCTTCGACACAATAAAACAGCAGCAACCCAAGCGGCCCGAACATGAACGTCGCGAATAGAATTGGAAATTGCCATAGACGGTGAAGTCGTAGGCGATCGGAGTTTTCGGCGATCCAAAGACCCACAAATAGGTCGAAGGCCAAGTAATGCACCCAGCCCGCAAATGCGCCTGCATCTGCGGCCATCAGGTTTTTTACCTCTTGAAGCGTAAAGAACCCGCCGCCTTCAATTCGAAAAAAGAAAACGGCCACTACGCACATGTAGACGACTGCAAACAGCGAGATGATTCCATATCGCAGGCCAGCTAAAAGAACTGGGTATCTAGGCAACAAAATCAATAAAATCCAACTGACCAACGCTACCGTGTTTGCGATCGAAAAAGCCTGAGAAAAATTCATTTCAATTTGCTTTTAGTTGGCAGTCGCACACGAAAGTTGAGAATCATAAATCCTATACGCAGACGCTAGCGGCGTCTGCCACGTGGCGGAGGCTGCCCGCGTCCGAGTCGCGGGCAGCACCAATGACGATGAATTCATATTCACGTTTATGCATTCAGCTTCTTGTAACGGAATTTATGCGGTTCGTTTGCATCCATTCCCAAGCGTTCTTTGCGCTGCGTTTCATAGGTATCAAAGTTCCCTTCGCACCAATGCACGTAACCGTCACCTTCGAATGCCAGGATATGCGTTGCGATACGGTCAAGGAACCAACGATCGTGGGAGATCACCACTACACAGCCGACGTAATTCAAAATAGCTTCTTCGAGGGCTCGAAGAGTATCGATATCTAAGTCGTTGGTGGGTTCGTCAAGCAACAGTACGTTCGAACCGCGGCGAAGCAGTTTGGCTAAGTGCACGCGATTGCGTTCGCCGCCAGACAACTTGCCAACTTTCTTCTCTTGATCGGGACCTCGGAAATTAAACTTCGACACGTAAGATCGTGCGTTCAATTTCTTGCCACCCATTTCTAGGATGTCATGACCGCCACTGATTTCAGTGAAAACGCTCGCTTCGGGATCGAGTGCATCGCGATTCTGATCGACATAACCGAATTCAACCGTCGGACCGACTCGCATCGTTCCCGAGTCAGGCTGATCATCGCCGACAAACATGCGGAACAACGTTGTCTTACCGGCCCCGTTAGGCCCAATTACTCCCACGATACCACCGGCGGGCAAACGGAAGGTGAGATTGTCGATCAGTTGCTTGTCGCCAAACGCTTTCGAAACATTGGTTGCTTCGATGACCAACTCGCCGAGGTGCTTGCCTGGCGGAATCTGGAGTTCGAGCTCGTCTGGTTTATCTTCAAATACTTCCGCTGCCAATTTTTCGTACGACGTAATACGAGCTTTGCTCTTGGCTTGCCGAGCCTTCGGTGAACTGCGAATCCACTCAAGTTCTTTGGCCAAGGACTTTTGGCGACTGACTTGCTGCTTCTGCTCCCGTACCAGCCGCTCGCGCTTTTGCTCAAGCCACGCTGAGTAATTGCCTTCAAATGGAATGCCTTGACCGCGATCAAGTTCCAAAATCCACTTGGCCACGTTGTCCAGGAAGTAGCGATCATGCGTTACCGCAACGACAGTTCCGGGATACTGATCCAAATGCTGTTCCAACCAGTGGATTGCTTCGGCATCCAAGTGGTTCGTTGGTTCGTCGAGTAACAGCAGATCGGGTTGTTCGATCAGCAACTTGCACAACGCCACGCGCCGCCGCTCACCGCCGGACAACTTGGATACGTCCGCATCACCTGGCGGAAGATTCATGACCGTCATGGCGACTTCCACTGAGCGATCGAGTTCCCACAAATTGTTCGAATCGATAACGTCTTGAAGTCGAGCCATCTCGTCGTAAAGCTTTTGCAGCTTGGCTTCATCGGTCACTTCGCCCAGTAGGTTGGAAATTTCGTTAAAACGATCTAGCACAACTCGCCGGCTCGCCACCGCTTCTTCGACATTGCCCTGGACGTCCTTGTTCGGATTCAGCTGCGGCTCTTGCGACAAGTAACCTGCCGTAAATCCGCCAGACAGTTTGGCTTCCCCGTCGAATTCCTTGTCTTCACCCGCCATAATCCGTAATAGCGTACTTTTACCCGCTCCGTTTGATCCGAGAACGCCAATTTTCGCGCCAGGGTAAAAAGAGAGCCATACATCTTTGAGCACTTCTTTTTGTCCGTGCTTCTTGGTCATCGACTGCATTGAAAAGATGAATTGCTTGCCCATTAGCCTGTTTTCCTCTGATTGTTCGATGACAAGGTCATTGCTACGTCCTCGCGACGCAAGTCGCATCAACGAAAATTTACCCGGTAATAGTGCTTTCACAAGGCCAACCAAAGCTCAGGGCACTTTGAAACTACGCTCCGCTTGAAATACAATCAAAAGGCGTCAGTCCCGCCTCAACACCTCTGCACTGCATCCAAAGGGAAATCTATGCGCCTTGCCACTAACAACTTTCGGGTCCTAACGCTTTTGCCGCTGATTAGCGGAAGCGCTTTCTTAAGTGGGTCTGCCCAAAATTCGCCAGCTCAAGAGAAGAAGCCCGCCGCCGAGGCTCCTGCCGAAAGTGGACCTTGGCTCAGTTCGATCGCTTGGCTGGACAATTCCCAATTGGTGGCAACCAAGTCCGAAGGGCTGCTGCTGCGTCCCGCTCAAGCCGTCAAACTAAATGCCTCCGATACTGCCAAACTAGAAACAGTTGGTGAACAGGAAACTTCCTTGTGGAGCGTTTTGCCCATAGGAGCGGGCAAGTTCGTTACGACTGATTACAAGGGCGGACTTTTCCTTTACGGCGATGGCGAGGCGAAGAAATTTGAACTTGACGCCCGTTGGATTCGTGCAACCGCCAAAGCTCCTGGTGATACCGAAATTCTCGCCGGTACCGAGGACGGCAAACTCGTTGTGCTTTCCATCGCTGACAAGAAAGAAGCCCGCCGCATCGACGCTCAAACTGCCGCAATCTTTGACATCGCCTTCAATCACAAAGGGGACCAAGTCGCAACAACTGGTGGCGATGGGACGATTAAGGTTTTTAGTTGGCCGAAGCTCGAGCCGATTGCCAGCCTGTCGCGCGGAAAAGAGGCGATCTGGAGCGTGGTGTTCTCGGACGATGATACGCAGTTGATCAGCGGTGGCGCGGACCGCCGCATCCAACTGTGGGACATGGCAAAAAAGAAATCGATCATGAGTCTCCAGATGACCTCCGATTGGATCACTAGCCTTGTCGCATTACCCGGCACTTCAGCCGTCGCTTGTTCAGCAATGAACGGAAAAGTTTTCTTGGTCGATTACAAGACAATGCTTCCGATCAGTCATAGCGACGTGGCTAAGAGTGCCATTTGGTCGATGGCGTTATCACCTGATGGAACTCACGTCGCTATTGCCACTCGCAAACACGGTGCATCGGTTTTGCCAATTGCCCCATGGATCGAGGCCGCCAAGCAGGCTGCGACGGGTGAAGCAGCCAAAGAGCACGCGCCTGCTCCAAACAAGCAATAACTCGCTACAAGCATCGCTAGAATTAGCGGGCGCTTCATCTCAACGTCATTTACTTGGGCTCTGCATGCGCCTTTAGGGTTTGGGAGTTTAGGCTTGTGAATAGTCGACACTTCCGCGGGCAAGGGGAGGGCAGCGGTGTCAATTAACGGAAAGCCATTTCAGTATAAACCCATAATTCCGAGCGCTCGAACTCCATACTAATCATTCAATTCAGTATTTTAATCGCTACAATCGTTACGACCCGCTGCAAAAGCGTCGATTCGATGCTTGAAACAGCTTAAATACGTCGCTTTGCGTATTTCCGTCCTACATTTCCACAGCGTCAATTCTCGGAGCGCGATCCTCACTTCTGTAGGGTGGGTTAGATTTTGCTTCGGACAATGCCCCAGTTGTGATGTTAGTGTCTTCAATCGGAATATCATGCCCTTTTGGCGAGTACCCTTAACGACCGCATTCGTTGTAGTGCTGGCACTAATTTGCGAATTCGCAATTGGTCAACAGCAACACATCAAGGTGCAAGGTACGTCTACGAGCCCACAAGGTGTGCTCGAGCCATGGCGAACTAGCGAAGTTGCTTGTAGCGAATCCGGTTTACTTCAACAGGTATTTGTAAAGATCGGTGATCGTGTTAAAATCGGCGACCGTCTGGCCGAACTCAAAAGCGAGTCGATCAAATTGCAGCTGCAAATGGCGGAAACTCAAATGGCTGCCGTAGGTAGAATTGAAACCGCGAAAGCGGAAGTCGTCTTAAATGAGCGCAAAGTATCTGCATTTGCCGAAGCGCGTAAAAGAGATTTCAGTAGCCAAATGGAACTCGAGCGATCGGAAATGGATCTTGCAACTGCGCGTGGACGACTTAAAACCGAGATCGAAGAACGCGGTATCCTTGAACTTCGAGCCG
>JANNNN010001084.1:0-8071 GCA_031398555.1 Planctomycetia bacterium
GCGTGCAGGACGATTCTCACCAGCCAACCCTAGGACGTGCCGAGAGGGGCGGTGGTGCGACGCCGGGGTTGCCGTGATGTGCTGCGTATGTGCGAGACCGGAGGCTAACGCCTTCCGGCTGATAGGACCAAGCCAATGCTAGAGTTAAAACCACTTGCCAACCCCAAAATCTAATCTGGACAAAGCACTAGTGCGAAAGCACTGTTTGCAGCGCTATCAACGCTTCGCGACTACTGCGATTTCATGCTGAAGTAGATAGCCAACTCGCCACGCAAAGTCACTCACTGCGAAGCCCGTGGCTAGCGCCAGCGGCTCACCGTAGATGTGGTCGCCCTCTGGGCGACGGCACAATTCACTCGCTACCAAGGCGATACAAGATCGGATGGGTTCGCAGTAACAAGCTATGCTTATACACCGCCATGGATGCATACGATTCACCGAAGAGTTCATTAGCGGCTAACTTAATGAACTCTCGGCCCGGTTGGATAACCGTCGTTACGCCGCCACTGCTGGTCAAGTAAAGACAGGTTTTCGTGGCGGTCAAACTGGCGGCAAATTTGCCTCCCAGCCGATGCTGCCATACCTGAGTCCCAGAGGCTGCGTCCAAGCAAGTCGCAATCCCATCGGAAACAAAATAGATTTCATCGCCGACGACCACTGGCGATGATATTTCTGGCACTTGCCGCGAGTATCTCCATAGGATTCCCGAATCGGTAATGTCTCCGCTTCCTAAAGTGCTCACGGCAACCATTTCAGGCTGGCTGAATCCGGTGCAAACAAAGACGCGATCGCGATCAAAAACGGGTGTCGGCACGAGCGAGTATCCGCTTCCAACTTTTGCACGCCACCATTCACCGCCGTCTTCCGGATTGTAAGACACAAGCCACTGAGCGGCCAACGAAATCACTTGCTTACGACCATTGGAATTGACGATCAATGGAGTGCTGAAAGCTCGTCGTTGAGAATCGTCCACAGGGTTGATTTCTGGGCGGCTTACTTTCCATTTTGTTTCGCCAGACAATTCGTCGAGAGCGATTAGGTACTGCTGGTCGGCTCCATCGCAAGCGAAAAACAGCGTACTATCCAGAAGAACGGGCGATGCGCCACCGCCGGTGAGTTCCTCTACCGCGAGCTCGCGTTTCCAAGGGATTTTGCCGCTTGCGATGTCGATACAAGCGGTGCCCAGTGATCCGAAGTGGCATACAATCCGCTTTCCATTGGTGACTGGAGTCGGCGATGCGTAGCTGTTCATGGCATGAAGCGGGGGTGGGCTTTTCTTTTCAAACAAGTCGATGCGCCGAAGGATTTCGCCGGTCTCAGCATTCAGTTCGATTGCAAACAGAGTAACAGCGCCATCGACGACGATATCGCGAGATCCAAAGGGCAGCGTGGCCAGTTTTTCGGCGGCTTCCTTTGTACCGATCGCAACTTCTTCTGCCGAGGTCAGCCAAATCCGGTCTCCGACAACGATTGGAGAGGACCAGCCCTTGCCAGGAATCGGGGTGCTCCAGACTGTAGCTTGAGACGAATGGCCCCACTGCGTTGGAACTTGGCTCGCCGTTATCTGCCCTGAGTTTGGACCTCGAAATTGCCACCAATCTTCGGCAAGTACCAATTCAGAAGCTGAAACGCAAAGCGAGGCTTGAAGAACGCTAACAAGTAGAGCTTTAATATTCATTAAACACTAGTGAATTCGTTTAACTTCTCACGCCGCGCAGCATGCCGATACACAAGCTGTGGTCGCAATTTAATTTGTGTTTAAACAGAGTTCAATTGTTTTGAACCGGAGTAAACGTGCCGCTGTTCTCGCGTGCGATTAACTGTAGCGTCTCGCGGCCTTCGTCACTAAATAGATGGACTGTGTGAATGGGAATCTGCCGGTAGTTAGTCGAAAAGCCATTGATCATCCTCAGCATGGCGACGGAGTTGTCTTGCAGTTCCCCATCTGAAAGCAGAAAAATAGCATCCGGTTCGAGGGTCAACGCGTTCTGCAAAGCTTGCCCAGGCATTGTCGCTCTTCCAAGCTCATGGGAACGCAACCAACGTTTGACTCGTAGGAGCGTCGAATCATCGGACTTGAAGAATTTGGCTCGGGTTGGGGGGATATTAAACAGGTAAGTGGTCTGGATATCAAAGCAGATTACGTAGAACTCTTGTTCCGGTTGTAGGCCGTTCAGGCTGTCTAGCAATTGGTTGCAGGCGTAGGTCCAGCGATCATCTTGCAGCATACTGCGCGAGCTATCCAAGACGAAAATGAAACGTTTGCCTTCAGCGTAAGCACCAAAAAAAGCTGCTCCGCGTTTATTCATAGCATTCGACAATGCATTCGCAACGGAATCGCTGCTGCCACTCCCAGTTCCGTCAGTCTTCGACGTTGATTCAAGCGTCAGGTCAACTGACGCGCCCGTGTCGGCCGGTTTTGTCGCCGTCGTCGATGAAACTTCAAGATTTGCCAAGGAAGGCGCGGCCATGGGTTCCAATGGTGGTGAAGCGACGTCTGGTAAATCGACCGGCGATTCAACTGCGGCGATTTCCATTGATTCAAAGCCAATTTCGTCCGAGTCGCCGACGTCCGCGTTGAGCATCACGCCGTCACTATCTCTGCCAATTGTGAATGCGATCGATGCGACAAAGATCAGCAGGACAACATGGATCACAAAGCTCGTCATAAACGCGACCGCACTGCTCGCGCGTTTTTCGAAGTGTGTGCGGTGTGGCAGCATTTTAAACCGTCGCCATATGTATTCGGGCTTCAGCGCATCGCCCACATCCGTGTTCGAAGAATCAAGTTACTTCTGCGCGGCGACGTCCTGATTGACGTCCTGATTGACGTCCTGATTATAGAGTGGGGCAGGAAATTAGGGAAATCAAAAGATCCCACCTATTGGGGAACTCTCGTGCCGAAATTCATTTTTTGTGAGGGTCAGGTACGTAAATGAACTGCCCTTTATTTTCGGCTGCAACCTGCTTCATCAACTTCTGCCCCGATTCAGGCGAATAGAAAGCGATCGCATGAATTGGTACCCGAACTTGTTCACCGCTTATGAAATCGCTCGTCCTGTTCTTGTTTCGCAAGAATAGGGGGACATCAATTTTGGTTGCTCCGTCGGCAAGTAATTAAATCGCATCGGGTTCAATTTCAATCGCATCTAGGAGGGCTGCATTGGGTGGCGCGCCTCGATCAATGCGAAGGGATTCGATCCAGTTTTGTGCGTGTTTCAAGTTTTCTGGTGTCGCATAGAGTGGACTTGTCGCTGGCTCTCGCTCGCCAGGCATCGTTATTGCGCTGAGCTTCTGATTGAAGAAAATGATGTAGAAGCGATGGCTCGGCTTCATACTGGCAAGCGATCGCAGCAACTCTGCCTTGGCAGCTTCCCACGGCCCACCGCGCATACTTTCGGAGCCATCAATCACGTAGCAAAAACAATTACCCGATGCGGCAGCACCAAAGAAGCTTGCATTTGCACTGGCTGGACTGGGACGTCCCGACGAAGCAGCAACCGCTCGATTTGCCGACGCTTGAACGCCCGACATAGTTGATGCGGCAGCTGAAGTGGCCGCATTTACGCTAGTTGAGGATAGACCTACCGCCGACGGGAGACTCACCGAAGATTCCGTCGCTTCGCTTGGCCTTTCCGGAGATATCTCTTCCGGTGACGTGACCTCAATCGGCTGTAAAACCTCGAACGCATCGAGGGTACCTTCGCTAGCGCTCCCTTCGAACCCTAGACTCGCGGGTTGATCCGGAATGCGCATGGTGATCGCCATCAAAGTGCTAATCAACACGCTGTGTGCAACGATACTGAAAACCAACCCGCGCTTGCCGCTGCGCAAAAGCGGTTTGCCCAGATCCCGGTCAGCCCCCTTTAAAACCTGTAGTTCAGGCAATTCTTCGTAGACTAATGGTTCATCGGCCTCGAATTCGTCAGAGCCCGCCTCGAACTGGTCTTCGGAACGCTCTTCGCGCAACTTGTCGTAAGTACCATCGTCCGCTACTACGAATTTATCGCTGTTATCCGTTTCGTTTTCGATTGAAGATCGAGTTTCTGGGGATGGTGAGACCAAAGTGTTAGTAGAACTCTCTTCGCTCACAAGCAATTCGCTTGCACGCGCTTCAAGTCGTTCGCGCGCGGCGGGCATTAGGCGATCCCAAACCAGCGGAAGCTCAGTTGGTTCTTCCGTGGTCGAGCGTTCCCAAATCGCCGGCGGCTCTGCAAAGGTGCTTGCACTGGTAAGGTGCAATGGATGCGACGAGTGGCTCGGTAACCCATTGCCCTTCGGCGACACCGCGGATGTTGACGACGCGGTGGCTGTCGACCCTGCGGTCGACCCTGAGGTGCCCGTCGATCCTGTGGCATGCAGCATAGGGACTTGGTTTAGTACGACGTCCGGCGATTCGCTGATACCTCGGTAACTTTCCAACCAACTTCGAAGCATGTTCGGGTCGCCGCGTCGAGCCTCTGAAAGAGCGACTTCCAATTCAGCTTTCTGAGCAGCAACCCGCGCCGCGTGGGCTTCGCTAGCAATAGCAACCAGGGCTACATGCCCTCGTGCAATAAGATGTTCGCAGTCTAGAGGGGTTCCCGGATCGATTCGTTTCATTTTAGGGTTACACTCTCTCGATCAGGGCGACATCACGATAAAACTAGCGTCATGCAAAAAAGGATTTCCACTAAAGGGTGTATTTTTGGGCGAATTGTCGCCGCTGTCAAGTATTTTAGATTTTGAGAAGTTTTGACGTCTACTGTTGGCGCGACAGTCGCGGCCTTGGTGAGCGAGAGATTACAGCGGCATGCAGTTTTTTGTACGTTTCCATTCCGCATCAATGTCCCGGCTGTTACCGTAAAACTTAAGACCGCAGGATTGACCTTGGCTAGTCATCACGCTGGAACGTATAAGCAATTATTCGAGCCGAGCAGTGGCTTCGATTGACGGCGAATGCTGGTATTGAGCGAAAGTGAATTCATGAAGACTTCAGTAGCAAGCTTAGCAAAATCTGGTATTCGGTTCTGGAAAAACAGCACAAGTCGCTGGTTGTTAGGTGGGCTGATTGAGCGAACTGTGTGTGCCACTGGCTTGCGAGTGAACCGGGGTGTTGCTGTTGGAGTCAGATATTTCGTCTCGATTCTGGGCGGCAAGCATAAGAAGGTGCCGAAGTTAGCAACGTGGTTCATCAGCAGACTTCTGACGCTCTGCGCATCATCAATTTTGCGTTTTATTCCTGGAACGCGTAGTGCATGGCACTCAATCACACTGTGGCATCTTTTGCGTACAGGCGACAACAATTGTTATGACTACGGGGTTACAAACTCGCCTACTTCGGTTCACTGGCAAGCCAGTGGCACACGAAGAACCCGAATAGCGCAACGTCAGGACTTTCGAGTTCGGCTTGAAGGGCTAACAACAACGTTGGCAGGAGTCGTTTTTTGTTTGAGTTTTGCGTCTTCGGTTGTTGGACAAGCCCCTCCACCGGTAAATGCGAACCAGCCACCGGCTGCCGTTCCGAGCTTGGATAATAACGCTGCTAATCCGGCCGCGAGCAATTCATCGGTGGGTTCCTCGCTGCAATCACGACGATCTAGCGGCCCGCCGAAGTTGCCTGGCGATTCGGGGCAGTACTACGAAGAGTACGACATTAAGCCCTACACCAAAGAACTGAGCGGCATTGATCGACCGCAACAAGCGATTATTGACTGGGTACTTCGCGAGACAGGCACCGATGTTTGGTTCTCGGAACCGTTTGGCTTTTTAAGCGCGGACCGCAATACACTGCGTGTTTACCATAACGAGCAGATGCACCAACTGGTGCGAAGTGTCCACGAGAAATTTGTTAATGGCACGACCGCACCACAGCTGTATGGTGTGCGATTGATGTCGATTGGCAACCCGAATTGGCGGACTCGAGCCCACACCTTAATGCGTTCTGTTCAGGCGCAATCGCCGGGCGTGAGCGCGTATTTGATTTCGAAAGAAAACAACGCGATGCTGCTAGCGATGCTTCGCGGACGAACCGATTTTAAGGAACTAAGTTCCGTGGATGTGGTGGTTCAGAATGGCCAATCGCAGGTCTTGGAACAACTCCGTGGACGCAACTACGTCAGCGATTACAAACCGATCGAGAATACTTGGCCGCCGTATATGCCGGTAACGGGTGAAATCAAAGAGGGATATCGATTGCAAGTTAGCCCCCTGCTGAGCGTTGATAAACAATCGGTGGATATCGTAGTGAAGTGCAATATCGACCAAGTCGAGCGGTTGGCCAATGTGAACTTGGAAATGCCGCTTACGACCGGCCAGATTTATTCGGGCCAAGTGAATGTGCCTCAAGTTGCAAGTTGGCGACTGCATGAAAGGTTTCGTTGGCCCGCCGATCAGGTTCTGTTGCTCAGTTGTGGGGTCGTCGCGGCGCCACAGGGAGCGCCGAACGGGTCGCTTTTCGGTCAGGGGACTAGCTTAATTGGCTTGGATCGAATTTTGCCGACCGGTGGTGACCGAGCTGACGCGCTGTTTTTGATCGAGTATCGCGGTGACGCAACTGGCCGAGTCAGTACGGCTCCAGTGGGCGGCAACTCCACCCAACAAAATTCAGCTCAGCAAAACCTCAATCCCCTCAGTCGCGGGCGTTATTGATATTTCGCAATGAAAACTGTTTGCGACGTCGCCCTGTGACTTCTTAGCGGCTTCCCCCCAGGCTGGAAGCCTAGGCTACGCCTCCTTTTGACGACGAAAACTCTCGCCAGCAAAGTCCACCTAGGTTGTCATAATCGTTTAGGTCGGACACACTGAGGAGTCCACACCAGTGTCGTCGCATTTTGCCTCCCAATTGCTCCTTGATTTCGATAGAAAACCATGTCCGGAACCACGAAACCGCGAATCGTCATCACTGGTCTTGGCGTTGTAAGTCCAATAGGCTGCGATCTGGATAGCGTTTGGCAGAGTCTAACTGAGGGACGCTCAGGGATTCGACCCATCACCAGCTTGCCGATGCAGTCTCTACCATTTCAGTCGGGTGGCGAGTGCATTGATTTCACCGGAGCGATCGAAGACTACGGTGTCCTCGACAAGCAACTCCAACGGGCGATCAAGAAAAATTCAAAAGTAATGTGCCGCGAAATCGAGATGGGAGTCGCTGCGGCTCAAAAAGCCCTAATCCACAGCGGTTTGTCGGCCGATACGCGAAATCCGGATCGTTGCGGTGTATTGTTTGGTTGCGATTACATCCTCACTCGGCCGGAGGAATTTGCTGACGGAGTCGAAAATTGCCGCGATGAGGGACGAGAATTTCATGTTGAGCGTTGGCCCACGGCTGGTTTACCCAAAGTCAATCCGTTGTGGCTGCTCAAGTATTTGCCTAATATGCCTAACAGCCATGTGGCGATCTTTAATGATCTTCGTGGCCCCAATAATGCCATCACGGTTCGTGAAGCGAGCATGAATTTGTCCGTTTCGGAAGCGGCGGCAATTATCGAACGCGGGCAAGCCGACGCGATGTTAGTAGGCGCCACGGGCAGCCGTATTCATCCGCTGCGGACCGCACACGTCACGCTGATCGAACGCATGGCCTGCGAGCGTAATGACCCAAGTGAAATGGCGAGACCTTTCGATACCAGCCGAGATGGCATGGTTGTCGGAGAAGGGGCTGGGGCGCTGATGTTAGAATCCTACGAACATGCCGTCGCTCGTGGGGCGAAAATATGGGGCGAGTTAGTCGGTCACGGTGCGGCGATGGTTGGTCCCCGCAGCGATCGCGACGCATTGCGAATGGCGGTTCGTGGTTCTCTCGGTGCCGCGATTCGAACCGGCCGCGAACGACTTGGCAAGTCTTGGCATGTACACGCTCATGGGCTTAGCACACCGGAAGCGGATGCATCGGAAGCACTGGCAATAGCCGATGTCATTGGCGAGTTTGGTGATGCGGTTTCGGTGACTTCGGCCAAGAGTTACTTTGGCAATCTCGGAGCCGGAGCGGCTGCGGTTGAACTGGTCTGCAGTTTATTAGCACTTAAGAATAAGTCGCTTTTCCCTATCAAGAATCTTAAATCACCATGCGTTGAAGCGACATGGAGAACCG
>JANNNN010001096.1:0-5710 GCA_031398555.1 Planctomycetia bacterium
GCCCCCACGGTTGATGAATCCCAGCGTTCGTTACGTAATGACTGTGCGCAAATCGAATCGGACTACCGTCGTCGCGTAAGATCGGAGTTCCATGCCGATGATCGACTTCTTTAAGAACCGAGAACCCATCACTGCCACCGGAGGCCGAGGGACAAAGGAAAGTAGAAACCTTGGTCGCGACAGCCGCGACGTTACCCGGTGACCAACAAGCTTCATTAAACCGCAGTTGGCTGTGGAGCGAAGCCTGTTCCAGCTGCGGCAAGAGCAAAGCCCCCCAAGCCCAGCCTGGATGCGAGTTCCGATAGGCGTCCGCGCATTCGATACCGTGAATCACTCGATCTTCGCGGGTATTGGTCACATACGCAGGAGGAATAACCCTATGTGTGCTTTCGTAGTTGAGGATTGCCAATCCAAGTTGCTTCAAGTTGTTTTGACAGCTCATCCGCCTCGCTGCTTCACGAGCCGCTTGGACAGCCGGGAGTAGAAGCGAAACCAGTATTCCAATGATTGCAATGACAACAAGGAGCTCCACCAGTGTGAATCCGAGTCGCGTTTTTTGGTTTGAACTCATTTGCAAAATCCTCGATCTAACTGAACGGTGCAGCGTAAAGTGTAGCTATTGCTACAATAAAGGTAGCCAATGCTACACTTTTGTCAACACCGCCAGAAGCTTCTTGGCGGACGCCCGCGAAACTCGCTGGTCGTCATTGATAACGGTGGCACGAGGCTCCTGCCGAGCTTCTCTTGGCGCAAAAACAGACTTCACCGTACTTGTGAACGTAGACGGGTGGCTCGCAGGCTTCCTTGTAGAATTAGAGGGCGTCCACAGGTACAGTTGCGTCGAACTTGCCGCCGAGACTTGCTCGGCAGGAGCCTCGGTCTCCCGATTTATTGTTAAGTCATCAGTCTCCGCTGGCTACAGGCTAAACGATATCATCTACAGACAATTGACAGTTCTCCATTAGCCACTTGATACGAAAGCCGCTCCGGCAACACGACGCAGAAACCAACCACAAGCTATAATTTCAACTGAACTCTCATCTCAACTTCTCACCTCACGACCCTCCATCCGTACTTGCATGGCCAAATCAAATTCAAAACCGACCCGCTACTATCGAACTCGCAAAGATCACTCCACTGAGACAGCCGAAGACTACGTAGAAGCGGTCGCTGAACTCATCGCTACAAAATCGCAATGCAGGCTCGTTGACTTGGCAAAATACTTTGGTGTCAGCCACGTGACGGCCAATCGCATTGTCGCCAGGTTGGCAAAAGAAGGGCTGCTAAAGACCGAGCCCTACAAGCCGATCGAGCTGACGGCAACTGGAAAGCGACTGGCAAAATCCTGTCAAGAACGACACGAAATCGTGCGTTCATTTCTTATCGCCCTCGGACTCGACTCGGCGACGGCCGATATCGACTCAGAGGGAATCGAGCACCATGTGAGTCCCCAGACAGTTGAGCTTTTTCGGCGTTTTGTCGATCGCTTGAGTGAAAACACCGATTGCTAAGAGCATCGGCTCCGGTAGCTGGTTTCGTAAGAAACTGGACAAATCTGGAAGGCAAATTCGACTTGATGCATTTATCCGTGGCACCGCTATGCCATCCGTGGGATAAGTCGCGTCCATCCGGTACCGCGTGAACACGGCTTTTAGTCAACCGTTTCCGACGCCTACCGTTTAGATCACAAGGGAGTCCTCAGCCCAACGTCTACTATACTGTGTTGAACCGCTCCAATTTGTGGAAACTATTCTGATGAAATACGCGTCTTCTTACTGAAATATCTGTTTTTGAAAAAACAATTGGAATTCTCTCTAATAAATTGGCTTCTCGATGGTCATGTCTCACAGTGACCGACAAATCGACTGGATGGGGGAGAGCTGCAGCGTGACGAGGCCATGTTGAAATCGACTCCGGAAGTCAAACTGACGGAAATGCCCGATGCGGGCTCTGCGACATTACGAACTTTGTTCGATAGCGAAGAGTCGAACTTGCTGCGTTTCGCTTTTTCACTGACCGGTCGTCGCGCGGTGGCAGAGGAGATTGTGCAAGAGGTTTTCTTGCAACTGCACGCTAAGTGGTCTGAGGTCAACCAACCGCGAGCGTGGTTGTTCCGGAGCGTTCGCAATCGTGCGTTTCATTACTTGCGTAAAAGCCGCCGCGAGACGCTTGGAAGCGACGATGAGGGAACGCCGATTGCCGACAGTCACAACGAAACACCCGACGAATTAATAGCACGCATGGAGACCGTCGCTGAACTGAGGCAACTGGTCAGCGAGTTACCGGAGAAAGACCGGCGGCTCGTGCAACTGAAGTATTACGAAGGTCTCAAGTACCGAGACATCAGTCAGCGAACGGGCCTGACGATTAGCAACGTGGGATTCAGGCTCCATCAAGTCCTAAAGAAGTTAGCGACCAGTCTATTGCTCGGCGAAGTTAGAGAACGGGAAATTGGCGACCGGAGAGTTGAAGAGCGGAGGATTGAGGACGAATCATGAACGAAGACTTTAACAACAACAATTCAGTGGACAGTGATCCCAGCGACGATAGCTTGATCAGCGTAGAGCTCCAAGTGCGATTGATGAATCTCGTTCTGGGAGAAGCGTCCGACTTCGAGTGTGATCAGCTTCAGTTGATGATGGAGCAACGAGCCGAGGTGAGCGCTTATTATCAACAGCTTGCGCATCTCCACGGATTACTCAGCGAAGTTGGAGCTGGCGATCCATCGATCGAATTTCAATCGACCGTCACTGAGACTGTATGGCAGTTGCCAGTTGATCGGCGTGCACAGGTTTTAGCTGTGTTGGATAAATCGGATAATGATCAGCCAGATAAAGTAGTTTTATCGAAGACGAGTGAACCTAAGCATTGGCGCATGACGATTGCTCAGTTGGCTGTGATCGCTCTTACAGCTTGTGTGCTGGTGGGCCTAATGCTGCCCGCCGTTCAATCGGCTCGGAAATCTGCTAGACAAACTGCATTGGCTTTTAATGCATTAGAAGAAGTACCAGCTAGAACAGAAGCAGAGGCACATCTGACATTGGATTCGATAGTTACGGACCTTCGAAAGCGGGCGGATTTTGTGGTGGAAGAAACTCCAACTACCGGTCCTTCGGCTTCGCCGTTGCCGAGTATTCAGTGGTGGGATTCCGAGCAGGGAGTGGATGGTCGAAAAGACCGGGTGGCTACCGCTCCGGTTCCCGGTTTTGCGAGCGCCAAGAACTTGGGTGCAGCACTCGGTCGGGCACCTGATTCAAAGATGAACACAGCGAGTGTCGATGGTCAGGCAAAGATTCCTCAGCAGGCGGACAAATCCGTTGCTGATGAAGAAGCCTTGCGACAAAGGGCTACCGCGTTCGAGCGGATGCGTGAAAGCGGAAAGTTCGGCGGCGGTGGCGGACGAAGTGGTTCGCAGCACGACGCACAATCTGTTGCTCGCCCAACATCAGGGAGCGCGGCTGAGGGAATCGCCAAGAGTAGCGGTCAGCAAGCAGGTGAGACTGCGGGAGCAATCATTAAAGGCGACGAAAACGGAATTGCAACTGATCCCGTCAATGGAAGAGTGTTTTTGGGAGGGATAGTTAATACTCGTGAGGCACAGCTGGGAGATCGCTTCGACGACGATTCGAACGGAGTGGCAACCAACAGTCGTAGCGACACCGAACAACAAGTTGCTTCGTTGGTTGAGACCTACAACGACATGATGGACAAGCGTAACTACGCTGAAGCGGAAGCTGTCGCCAAGCAAGTTGCAATGCTCGATCCAAACACCCTCACTTCGCGTCCGCTCAGCGCCCGTGCACGCTACGCTCACAATTCGACGGAGTACGAGAATATTCTCAATAGCAAAGAAGAAGGCTTCATCGCTTCACTTAACAACGTCGACCGTGCCGCGACACCTATCACCGGCGCACCATCGGTGAACTACCCACCCGAAAAGGGCTGGGAAGCATTCAGCCAACGCCCGACGGATCGCACGGGGTCGGTCCGCGAAGCTGACCAACCGCAAACTGAAACAGCCGACTTTGATAGTCTGCCTGGATTGTTGCAACAAACAATCGATTCCGATTCATTGCTGAAGGCCGCTATCACGGGGCAAGCAGTTCAAAAACCTGGTTCGAGCGTCGGTGATGACGCAGCTAGTGCTCCTGGAGCGTCACTTGAAGCGAAACACGAGCGCAGGTTTGATAATGGTGTTAGACCTTCAAATGAGTCGCCGATTACCGAAACTTCGAGAAATTTAAACGAAGAATCGGTAACCGTCGCCGGCCAAACGCTTCCAAGCCCGTATTACCTCTACGACGACGTACAGTATTTCCCCGCAGTTCCACCTGCCGAAGGCAAGATCATCGATTCGAGTGAGCTTGAAAAGTCTGAACGACGACTGAAGGGCTCGCAGATCTTCGATCGATCCAGCCCAGACTGGACCGAGAAACCACAAGAATCAACAAGAGCTTTGGCTGAGGGCGTTGCTGCTCAATACGAAAAAACAGTTGAACAAAATCAGAAGGCATCGACAGATCTAAGCTATATAGCACCGGTTTCGCCTTCACCTCCATTCGAAAATTTAGATTTATATGCGACGCATGACGCCCGCGTAAAGGAATCGGCAGCGGTTTCCGAAGGCAAGGATTCACCGGCTTCGAAGGGTTCAACGGGCCAGGATAGGACTCGCGGCTGGAGAGTCGTGCCAGCTCCTAGTCCAGAGGTTGCTTTAAAGAGTGACGATCAAGCCAATGCCGCGTTGACAGGCAAACAAACCGAAAAAGCCCTGCCGCCGCTCGACGAAGCCGCAACGAAGGACTCAAAAAGTGAAGATCGGGTACTTCGTTTAAAAACCATGCTTGGATACGGAGAGCAAACCCAAGAACAAATTGATGCACTGGAGGCCGAGTTCAAACGCAATCCCGTTCCGATCGAAGTAGAAAAGAAAGTTGCCGAACAATTAAATGCGCTTGCAAAGAACAAAAAAGGGGACAGCCTAAAATTGCCTGAGTATCTACTCGGTACACTCCGTACGCGAAATGAAGAGGGTGCCGAAGGCCGAAAGATCGACGCCAACCGCGCGAAAGCGATCGATGAACAATCAGCTTCATCGGAGGCCTTTTCGACGTTCTCACTTCATGTAAGCGATGTGTCATTCAAACTCGCTCAGACTGCGCTCAGCCAAGGACAATGGCCGGATGCGGCTAAGATCCGTATCGAAGAATTCGTCAATGCCCTCGACTACCACGATCCGTTGCCGACCGGCAATCAAAAAGTGGCTTGCCGTGTTGAACAAGCGATTCATCCTTTCCTGATGCAACGCAACCTGCTGCGGGTTTCGATGCGAACCGCTGCCACCGGTCGCTCGCAGAATACTCCACTGCGATTAACTATCCTGCTCGACAATTCAGGATCAATGGAACGTCCAGATCGCCGCCAAGCAGTCTTGCGTGCTTTCCAAACTCTAACACAACAATTGAGTGCTACCGACCAAATCACCTTGATCAGCTTCGCTAGCACGCCGCGATTGCTCGCCGACAAAGTCCCCGGCAACCAAGGCGAAACACTGCTGCAACTGATCGAAAACCTACCCAGCGAAGGTGGCACGAACATCGAAGCCGCATTGCTGTTAGCTCGAGAAAAGGCCACCGAACAACAGGTTGCAGGGGCTCAAAACCGCATTGTGCTGTTGACCGATGGCGCCGTCAACTTGGGTAATGCCAAC
>JANNNN010001116.1:0-11809 GCA_031398555.1 Planctomycetia bacterium
CAACCAAGGACAGTGCAACCGAGGACAGTGCAACCAAGGACGATACAGCCGGGGATAGTGCTGCTAAGGACGACGCAGCTAAGGACAGCCTACCAAACAAAGATGCAAAGTAGTTAGGTCTAAAAATGTCGTTTTCATAAAGGGAACCCGATGCCACATATGGGAGTAGTTGGGACTGGACCGGTTGGTCTCGCGATGGCACATCAAGCCAAGCTAAAGGGTTTTGACGTCACGTTGTTCGGCAACGACAACGGCCAAGCCCTTCCTGAGTTGGCGTGGCGATTTAGACCTACCCACCCGGCTGCTGCCGCCTTTTGGACTCCGTTTTGTTCCGGTGTAACACCTGAAATCGAAGGCGCGATGTCCAAGTTGACGCTCAAGTTTTACCACGATCTGGTAAAGCAGCCCGTCGTAAGCGGAAGCAAAGATCACGGCGTACGACTTCGCGTGCTAGAGCAACACTTTGTCGCCGACCACGTGGTTGTGCCACCCTGGAAAGACCATGAAGGGCTGAAATTCAAACGCTCGCAAAATACCCTGAGGTTTACTGAACACACGGTTGTGGAAAAGTGCGGACTCCCTAGTGAAACGGCGCCCCAAAAAGTGGTTCGAATTCGGCGTGAGTTTTCCTACACAGCGCCAGTGATCCAGGTTGACCTTTTTATCCCGTGGTATTTGAACATGTTACGGACAGATCTTGGAATCAAATACACGGAGGTCTCGCATCCCTTTGTTGGTACCGCTCGACTTCCTACACCTTCCATTGCCGAATGTCAGTCCAAGTGGAGAGAACTACTCCACGATCATCAAATTGACTACCTTGTAATATGCACGGGAATTGGAACTTACTTTGGAGAAATCGTACAGAAAGCGGACAACTTTATTCCGAAGAAAGGCGTAGTAGCTCATCTTCCCATAATACCACCAGAAAACTTGCCTGTTATTTTGTTTGAGGGCGCATTCTTTGACAACGATACGCTGTACATGGTTCCGCTGGTCCAACGGCTTCTGCTTGGAGGCACCGTGCACACCGTAACGCAAGACTACTGCGATGGATCCTGGGAGGTTACAGCAGCTGAAAAAGATGCCATTCTTGCCAGAGCAAAACAATTCTTGCCAAGGGAATACAAAAGACTGCTCACCCCAACCGCAATCGACCAATTGCAATGGCAAGCCGGCGTGCGCCCGATGATCAGCAATTCGGGCCCGATTTGTAGACACTCTCACACATTGTCAGCTTTTTATCAATCAAATGATAAGCCACAAATCTACCTTAATTTTGGGCACGGTGGAAGTGGTTTCACTTTCTGCCACGACACTGCCCAACTCATCCTGGAGCAAATCGAGAACCAGCACTTCCACCCTCCGCAAACCTGAACGACTTTCCCAGATGTTTTATGGCTTCGAACCTAAAAACCAACCCAACGGTGAAACGCGGCGATCTTATACTCAATAGGAATATGATCTGGGCAAGGAACAACGGCGGCAAGTCTTTCGCTTCATTGCCCGTCCAGACTACCAACCTGGCGACTGTGTCAAGCCTCGTGCAGGTACTTCCTATTGTGTGAAAAATGTCTAAAAAGGCTAAAACAAAGGCATACCATTTAAGGGCTCACGTCCATACGAATGGCCAGCTGGCGGATAGTTTGAATGCTATTTTCAATTCACTTTTTCGACGAATTAAACCGATGTCGGCAACAAAATCGATCGACGCACACTCAACCTATTTCTCTTTAGTCGCGATCTACGTCGCGGTTGCCGTTTTCGGATGTTCGCCTCGCGAAACCATCACGACATCAAGCAATACTGAGAGCAAGATCTCAATTTCCCCCAACGCCAGTTCTGGCAAAGGCCGAGAGGTAGATCCCGAAAGTGCGCAACTGCAAAGCAGCAAAAAGACGGCGTCCGAAGCGATTCATACCAAAACAACCGAAACAGTAGCCAACGCGGCAGTCGCGGCGAAACCGCAAGCCGATGCTGAGCAGCAGCTTTCCCCGACGGACGCTTTGGTATTACGACAAGAGGCTAAACGACTTGCCGACGAACTCATCAGCCGCTTTCCAAACAATCCTGATGCTCTCGAAATCAAAGCTCGTTTTCTTATGCTATTTGGCGAAACAGAGGAAGCCAAGAATTGTTGGCTGGCTGCCATTAAGGTCGATGCAAACTATGCCTACGCGCTGCATGGATTAGGCAAAGTCGCGATGCTCAACTCGGAATTTGAGAAAGCCATCGAATACCTCCGAAAGTCAGTTCCAAGTCAACCAAGCAATGCAGATCCAGTTCACGATTTATCTGCTGCCTATATGAAAATAGGAAACCTGGATGAATCCATCGATTGTTTGCGAGCCTTTGCGGATAACAATCCCCAATCTGCACTTACATTCTTGCTGTTGGGTCAGAATTACTTAGCTAAAGAGCGATTCGAAGATGCCGCAGCCGCGTTCCGGACCGTCCTCCAAATCTCACCTGCGCAGCCAAGAGCTGAGAATGGCTTAGCCACTGTGCTAGTTCGGCAAGGGAAACGGGACGAGGCAAAACAACTATTGGCAAGCCAAAAGATTAGACGCAAAGCAAATGATAAGAATCGATCGCCGGAAGAAGTTTTCCATGATGAATTGAAGGAGCTTTCGTTACGTTTTGGAACTGTTGCCGAATTCTACGCCGCCAACCGCGATGAGCGAACAGCCGAAAAAGTCGCGCTGCGATCGCTTGTGCTTGATCCATCGAATCTTCAACCGAAAGCTCTTTTGGTAGATCTATTCCAGAGGCAAGATCGACTGAAACCCGCACTCGAACTGGTCGACCAGCTTGCTGCGGTGGAAAAAGAGAATCCTAAATGGCCGTACACTCGCGGCGCTTTACTGAGTATTTTGGGGGATACCGATGCTGCGCGACTAGCCTACGAAGATGTCGTCAGATTGGCGCCAACGAGCCCAGCTGGCTATGAGTCACTCGCAAGGCTTGCGATTGGAACTCGAAAAAACCTCAAGTCCGCGATTCTGAACGCTAAAAAAGCGGTCGAAGTTCGAGGTTCTGCGACCGACCACGAGCTGCTTGCTCAGGCATATGCGCTCAATACTGATTTTTCAAGCGCGCTGGAGTCCTTGACGGAAGCGATTCGGCGAGATCCCGCCAATAATCATTACTCTGAGGCGATGAAGCAGCTTCGCAAAGCTATGGGTACCCCGTAGTAAGGCGAGTTGCAGAAATGAATTTACCCTACCCCGGAGCGAGTCGCCCTTCCTAACGCAAGCTGTGTCGCGAAGCCACTGGTACAGATCCAGCTGCGGCTCGCTTAATCGGTATCTTCTCGAAAATAACGATGAGTTTATTCTCAGGGCGCTTGTTTCGACCAACGCCTATGCCTAAAATTGGCAGTTGCTAAAGGTTTTTTAAGCAACATAAAGTGTCAGTTAGGTTGCGATAAATTCTTTTGCGCGTCGATTTTCTGTTTACATCTTCTTACCTTTTCTGGAGCATCGTTATGAAAGCAAAGTTTTCTAGGCATGGTTTCACATTAGTGGAACTGCTGGTGGTGATTGCAATTATTGGGATTCTGGTAGGCCTGTTGTTACCAGCGGTCCAAGCTGCTCGCGAAGCAGCACGTCGAATGCAGTGCTCGAACAATCTCAAGCAGATTGCGCTTGCGGCCCACAACTATGAGGGTGCATTTAAGAAGTTTCCGTACCGTCAAGGTGGTACCGACTGGGATGGTAGCCGGGGTGATTCAGGTAATAGATTCCGCAAGAGCGGATTCATCTCCATTCTTCCTTACATCGAAGGTGGAAATCAGTTCGCGATGATCGAATCGGGTGACCGTGCCAGGGGCATTAACCCAGGAGGACCTGAAGGTTGGGGTACTTGGCCCGGAGGTAATTTAGCTGGTTGGAATACTTCACCAGGTTTCATGAGGTGCCCATCCGATCCAGGTACTGAAGAATCCGTTCGAAGCAACACTTACTCAATGTGCTTGGGTGGAGACGGAACAGCTATCGGCTGGACTCAATGGGGAGGCACGAGCATTACTCAAGGCGAAAGGCTCAGCGGTATCTTCTCGTTCCGCGCCCATGCTTCGCATGGGACCATTACCGACGGCACAAGCAATACGATTATGTACAGCGAACGTCTTGTTGCCCGGCAGCCGTACCCAAGTGATGCTGGGAATCCTGCGACAACCACCGCGACTCAGGTGCGTCATAAAGAGACCGTAGCGATGGTGCCAGGGGTCCATAACAATCCACTCCTTTGCAAGACAAGTATGAGTGGACAATTCCTTGGTGTTGGCCTCCGTCACCAAGGAAACGGCGGCAAGTTCTGGCACGATGGTCACCCAATATACGTTGCTTTCAACACAATTTTGGGACCCAATAGCCCTTCATGTAGCGACGCTATTGCTTGGGGCGACGGCGCGCCAGCAATATTGCCACCAACCAGTAATCACACTGGTGGTGTAAATGCAGCACGAGCGGATGGTTCGGTAACTTTTTACAGCGACAGCATCGATACCGGTAACTTGACAGTTCGAGCTCAGAATGCAGTCGGAGCAAGCCCGTACGGTGTTTGGGGTGCATTGGGAACTAAAGCGGGCGGTGAAGTTAGTCAATCGAACGAGTAAACGTTCTTTGATTCACCCATTCCAGTTTAGTGAGGCTCCATTCGGAGTCTCACTTTTTTAACCACACTATTTAATCAGCTAAAAGGAATCGAACGTGGGGAAGCTCCATTTCACCAGATATCTCGTTCTGCTCGCTATTACTGCCTTGGCAATTGGATGTAGCGACAGTAACCCAAAAACCTACCCTGTTTCAGGCGTCGTAACACTGGATGGCAAACCCGTTCCAGGAGCCACTGTTACCTTTATCCCAGATGACAGCAAGAGCAATTCGGCTGCAACGAGCTGCGATGATAAGGGCAAATATTCCATGAGCACGTTTAAGCAGGACGATGGAGCGATTCCGGGCTCGTACAAGATCATTGTTGCCAAGTACCAAAGAGGAGCGGAAGAAAGTCCCTATGGTGACAAACCACCAGAGGCTGTTGAACAGACTCCCGAGGCGATTTCGGAAGCATACGGAAAAGGCTATTCTGGTCCCCCAAAAGGAAACGCAGCTAAGGCGCCCAAGGAATGGAATGACGTACCAGACAAGTATGGTGATTTGGCGAAATCCGGCTTGTCATTTATCGTTGAACCTAAAGAAAACACTTTTAACATCGAGCTAAAGTCAAAGTAGCAAGCCGATGTTATGGGTTAACCTGCATCGCCCTGGCTGGATTTGCCGTTGTCCAGCGCAGGGCGATTTTATTTAGCATCATGAGTCTATTTCTTAGCGTTCCCTTCGATGATCGAGACATCACTGTTCACCGCCACGTCTTTAATTCGATCTACTTGCCCGCTCGGCCATCGAACCTCCAAATCAACGACGGGGTTGCCGGTGGGTAAAGCAAAGTGAAGACAACGCTGGTTGCTCACCATGTAGCCACTACCCGCCGTGAGTTGTTGGCTGATTCTGTATTCGTCATACGATAGAGAAACTTCCGCAAAGAAACCGTTTCGATCCGATTGGACGCCTATTAAACGGACCATCAAGTAATTGCCTTGCGGCTTCGTTTTGTTCTGAAGTATCGCTAGTGGTGCCTCAAGATCGCTGCACACCAAATCCAGAATTCCGTCGCTGTCGAAGTCCGCTGTTGCTAAGCCTCTACCCAATCCCGGCAACTCAAAAAAGTCTGCAGAGTTTTTGCTTCGGACCTCCTTGAATCGAACGTCGCCCGTATTCTGAAAAATCTGTGGACGCATTTTTTCCGCAACACCAACGTGCGAATGATCGTCGATGTGCCCGTTTAGTAAAACCAAATCTAAATCGCCGTCTAACTCAATATCCAAAAACTGAGCCCCGAAGCCGAGCATCGGTCGACTGGGGCCTGCCAAACCGGTCTTTAACGTTTCGTCGGTGAATGCTCCGCCTCGCTGAAGATAGAGCGTATTAGGTTCATCAAAGAAATTTGTAACCAACAGATCCAGCTCGCCGTTTTGATCGACATCCCCAGCAGCGATACCCATGCATGCTTGAGCTTGCCCCAGGTAGTCAAAGGCAATACCAGAAAGCAGCGCCGTGTCCTCCAATAAAAAACCATGCCGATTATCAGAGCTCTCTGCAACACTTAGCAGTGCGTTTGCTTGCTGGTCTACAGCGATGAAGATGCGAGGTAACTTCTCCGCCACCGCTCGATAAGCGACAGCGCCGAGTCCATTGCAGGCGAGACTATTCGTTCCCCAGTCGTAAGCTTCGAAAACGCCTTCGTTGCCTGGCACCCAGATTTGCTGCGGAGCAGGTTTGAAGACGAGCGGCGGGCAGGCTCTGGGCTTTCCGCCGATATCGCATCGTAACGAAAAAACTTCTTCTCCCATTACGTAATTGACGTCGTAAATCTCCGACAAGCCGTTGCCGTCGAGGTCAGCCGCTAGTGCACTTACAGTCCAGTAATGTTGGCGATCCACAGGAAAGAGTGAATTCGCATTTTCGAACGTGCCATCGCCCTGATTGAGCCACAACTGATTTTCACCAACGTTGGCGACATAGACGTCATCAAATCCATCACCGTTGATATCCGCGACGCAGACTCCCTGTCCAAACTGCCGCTCTTTGATTCTGGCATCTTCAGTCGCTTCGCGGAATTGAAGTGGACGTTCTGGCCTCGATCCAAGGTTTCGATACAGTACATCACCCGGTATTGCCCCAGCCTCGGGAATTGGCCAGGGCGTTGCTTGTGCAAGGAAAAGATCGGGCCTGCCATCGCAGTCATAGTCGAGCACGCCAGCGCCGCCGCCGGTAAACTCGAACATCCGTCTTCCGGCTGAACGATCAATCGTAGAGTTTCGATAAATAAACTCAACGCCAGCTTGGCCTGCGATGTTGTCAAAGCAGATCGAAAGCTCCTGCCGGCGAGGTTGAGCAGCTTCTATTTTGGCGACCGCTCCCTTTGAATCCCCGCCTGGAAACTCGGGCATTGGAAATCTATCGCGCCATGAAGAATCAGAAAGTAGACTTTGCTTCGCAACCGTATGCGGCATCGCGACATTCACTACTCCGGTCTGCAGAACCTTATTGAGAAGTGCTGCATGCCATGTCGCCTTCGGATTCAAGGACTTTCCGTATTGGCACCAACCGATCGATTCCCAGTAACGCCCTAGCTCAAACGTCAATTCGGCGGCTTGCTGAATTGTAGGTTCATAGTTGTTTTTGCGTCCGATGCGATCGATGGTTTGATTCAACTGCTGAATTTTGACCGAACGTTCGGTGAGTCGTGCGACCGAATCCTCTTCGCCTATTTGGTTGAGCAGCTTTGCAAGTGCAGCCTGGGCAAGGAAGTGATTTGGATCGATGTTCACCGCTTCAGTCAGGCAGCGAATTGCTCCCTTGCTGTCTCCGAACTTTTCCAACCATTGGCCGCGGATATGCCAAACATCCGCATGCTCGGGCGCGTTCTTCGGAAGGGCTGAATTCCAATCTGCTAACTTGCGATGATCGGATACCAGCCAGAGATTTCCCAATTGGATATGTGCTGCCACTAGTTCCGGTTGCTGCTTCACTAGCGCCGTGAGCAGTAATTCCGCCTGCGCAAGCTCGCCATTGTTTTGATGCTTCTTGGCGTATGCAAGATTCGGGAGCAAGTCACTGGGAGTGGATTTATTATATCGTTCAATTTCTTTCCAATTCTGATTCTCTGTCCAAGGATTGCCGATGTCCAACAGAG
This sequence comes from Planctomycetia bacterium, assembly GCA_031398555.1. GTDB lineage: Bacteria > Planctomycetota > Planctomycetia > Pirellulales > Pirellulaceae > Aureliella. Next base: position 7,759 of record JANNNN010001116.1, read on the forward strand.
TTTCAATAGAAGTCTGATTGGCGCGTAACAATGCCATGAGGTGCGGCAAAAGTTCTCGACGTCGCCCGCACGCGCCAAGCATCCAAACCAATCGCTGGCGCGCGTCGATCAGGTTTGGATTGAAACGAAGGCTAGCTTCTAAGGAAGCAATGCATGCTGTCGGCTGTCCCAAGTGATAATGAATTTCACCTGCTGCCCATCGCGCGGTCGCAGCCTCTCCGCCAGCTGAATCGGGGACGCGGCGATAAAAGTTGATTGCTTCCTTATACTGCGCTAACTTGGTGGCGGACTCACCCGCAATCAAAAGCAGCGTTACCGAGTCAGACGCAGTGGTTAGTAACTGATTGGAAATGCGGAGCGAATCCTGAAAGCGACCTTGCTGAAACGCTCGTTGGGCATCCAGTTGACTCACGCTTGCAGCGCTCGCCACGCTGCGGCTTTTGACCTCGGCGCTAGGTTGGCAGCCTACGGAGGCCCCTAACAACAACGTGCCGCAGAATCTCGCCAGTGGCCAAATTTTTCTACACATAACCGCCTACATTCATTCGGCGTCCGTAACCGAATCCTTTATACTCTGTGAGTAGATGGTAAGCCGCCAGCGCCATCCATGCACCTCACAGACTTATATTGCGTTCGTCGATCACCAAATGCTGCCCGACTGAAACATGTTCAAATACCTGCTCACAGCCGCTCGGCCACTGCACTTTCAGGCTAACTTCCTCCGTAAACTGTCCTAGTCCAAACGAGAGAATCGGTTCATGCGATGCAGCAAAACTCGTTCCGCCACAAACTTCCTGCATGTAAGTCCTGTCACCCGCGGTTACCTGGACTCTCGCACCCACTCCGTAGCGATTGCTTTGATAACCAATAAACGACAGGTTCAACCATTGCCCGCGCTGCGAATCGTTGCGTAGCAAACACGCCTGATCTTCGAGATTGAGGACAAGAACATCAAGGTCTCCGTCTTTGTCGTAATCCCCCGTAGCAACACCGCGCGCCATCCACAATTTCTGAAAGTAATCACCAGCCACCCGGCTGACTTCCTGCCAAGTTTTTCCTCCCGGATAGGTGAACAACTGTGCATTCATGCGAGGGTTGGGTTGATGATTGGCCGTGACCACGTGTCCGTTTCCGACGAATAATTCCATCTGCCCGTCATGGTCGAAATCTTGCATTACGGTACCGAAGCCAAGATACGGCAAGGTAGGCCGATGAAGCCCTATTCGGCTCGTAACATCTTGAAAACCGCTGTTTCCGAGATTCGCATAGAGCGTATTGGATTCGTTTTCGTAGTTCGTCGAATAGATATCCAAAAATCCGTTGCGATCAAAATCATTGATCGCCAGACCCATGCTGCCCTGAGGCATTCCCAAGTGGTCAGTCGCACAACCGTACAATTTGGCTTGCTCTTCGAAGTTACCATCTTTGCGGTTGAGAAATAGGAAGTTGTCATTGGTGTCGTTGGCCACATAGATATCGGGCCAACTGTCATTATTGAAATCCGCGATTGCAACCGAAAGTGCACGGTTGCCAGGGCCGCTCAAACCTCGTTCTTGAGCTTGCTCTAAAAACGTTCCATCACCTTGATTGATGTAGCAGGCATCCGGCCAAGGTTCGAGCTTGGATGGGTTGCACAACATCACTCGCCCTTTGTCGTCAAAACAGGGGGTCGGATGTTTGGGATCGTAAACCAAGTAGTTGCAGACGTACAAATCAAGATCACCATCCTTATCAAGGTCGCCCCAAGCGGATGTACTGCTCCAGCGCTCATCTGCAACGCCTGCGCAGTCGGCTATTTCAAGAAAAGTACCGTCTCCGCAGTTCCACCACAACGTGTTGGCCACGACGTTGCTGACGTAAACATCCTGGAATCCATCGTTGTCGAAATCGCCAACGGCGACCGCTTGGCTAAATGCCGATTCAACCATTCGCGCTTGGGAATCAACGCGCCGCCACGCCGCGCCTAGGTTTCGATACAAGGCATCCACCGGTTGTGTAGTTGAATCGGAAGCTGTCGCATCACCTCCTTGATTGCAGATGATGTCAACCCGACCATCTAAGTCGTAGTCGAGCCAACCGCAACCGCCCCCAAGCGTTTCCACTGCTAACAAGTTGCCGCGGGCGCCCGTCCGGAAAACGTGATCAATGCCCACATCACCTTGTATTTCCGTAAACAAGAGATTTGTGGGCACACTTTCGCTCGCCGTTACGCTGGGCAGGTCAACCCTCTCCGCATCCTGAGGTAACTTTGATCGGTCAATCTTAAAAGGCGATACTCGCGAGTTTGATGGACTTGTCCCTTGTTGCTCCGGTGTCGCTTCTAACCGGCCAACTCTCGAATTCGCGCCACACCCAACGCTGAACACGATTGTCGTGGCTAGGGTAAGTCGAAGCACTGTGATGAACGGATACATGCAAGCTCATTCAATGAGATTTCTTAAGCGCTGCGCGAACTCATTTTTGCCGCAAAGCTCGAGATAGTCTGCCATTTTTTTGTAATCGGACGCAGGCATAGACTCGAAGTTCGTCGCTCCAAGAATCGACAAGGCAACCTGAGTTCCCAAAGTCGCTTTGTTTTGCGTTGCCTTGGCGGCCTCAATCCCTTGAGTACGACGTAGCACCCCCGCCAGCTCATTCTGACTCGCGAAATCTACTGGACAAAGTTGGAGCGCCTTTTTGTAAGCCTTCGCAGCTTCGTCCCATTCCTCAATGGCTGCATGATACCATCCTTTAAATCGCCAAAAGCGACTGTCGACCACTGTTTCGGGAGGCGCCGTCGAAAGCAATTCCGCGAATCGGGTCACATCACCCAGTTGAATTGAATTTGATAGCGCAACCGCTTGTAGTTCTTTGTTTTTCGGGTAGCGAGCCAATAGCGACTCGAGCAACTTTTGATTTTCGGTCGCGGATTCTCTGTGCGCTTGCCCACCTTCTATTTGAGTTGCAGTACCAGCGAGATCTCGATTGAATAACAAGTGCGAAACTGCAGCGACTTCAAAAGTCTCGTTATCAGGTTGCTTTTCCAACCAAAAACGATTGATGTCGTCGCCGTTGGAAAACGTAAGCCACATGGCACTTACCCAATAAGCGTAAGTTACGCGAGAGTCCGCATCGCTACGAATAGCCCGTTCTGCTTCGGTAACCAAAGCATCTCGCTCGCACATCATCGCGTGGATAAACAGCAGTCTCAAACTCGACTCACTGTCAGTTGGATAGTGTTTTAAGGCCCGCAGGCAGGTCTCTCGGGCTGCGAGAGGTTGAACGAGCGTTTCCATTTGCAACAAACTGAGCTCGTGAAATGCTTCGACGGGGGCAGTGTCTGGCAACTGCGAAAGATACTGAGCACACTGCTCTAATTCTCCCATGGCCCTCGCCGCCGCGGCCGCCATCGTCCATGGCGTCACTCGCCCCGGCTCAAGGCTAGCCCATTGGCGTGCGAGCCGTTCCATCTCGGGCCAATCGCCGCTACGGCGCGCCCGCTCGCAAGAATTTCGCAATTCCGCGATCCTGCTGTTCAGTGACGTGCGATACGCGACCAATCCACCGCCGGCAAACAAAATCGCTGCCACCCCGGCGCTGACTATCAACCAGAATCGTGGACTCGGCTTTCCTCTCAAATCGCCTGCTTTGGTCGCCTCCGGGTTGCTCAAGGGACTTTGAACCTTTCGCGGCTTTGAGTTAGATTGTCTTGGTGATCGTTTCATTGTCTTGAAACGATAAATTTTGGAAAGTTCGATTGTGGCAACCATTTTCACTTTACAGTTCGATCTGGGCGTATAGGTCACCAATGAGTATAGGCATTTGGAGTATCCGCGGTAGCTACCTGCTTGCGACCTGGATTGTTTTTTTGAATGCGATTAGCTTGAGTCTAGGGCAAGCTCCCATCTCGCTAGACGACGTGACACAGCAATCAGGGATCGACTTTGAGCACTTTAGTGGGCGCACAAATAAATTCTACATTATCGAGACTATCACCGCTGGACTTGCAACTTTCGATTACGACAGCGATGGCTTGACTGACATTTACTTCTTGAACGGAGCGGATCCGCTG
>JANNNN010000760.1:0-3071 GCA_031398555.1 Planctomycetia bacterium
AACGGGATTCACAGGGTCTTGTTGCGAATCGACGGTTCGGACAAAGTAATTCGGTGTTCCGGCAGGTGGTGCGGCACCATCTAAATCGGAAGGCAGGATACGAGTGTCGCGAACATTGGGGGCACCGAGCGCTGGGATCGTCGTTTTCACGAATGTTGCACCCCCACCGGCGAGCATGGCGGTGCGGTTAAACGCATACACACCTAAGTTTGGACTTTCATAACTTGACATATAATATGCGTTCGGCCAAACCGCTAGTTTTGGATAGTCCGGCAAGACATTGCCGGTATCGAAGGTGTACGTAAACCATGTGCCCGCGACTGGGTCCGCCGTCTGCGAAACGGCCATGCACATGTGGCTTGGGTTGGCAAACTGCGAAAGTAGCCAACGGTCTGCCAAGTGGTCGTATACGACAATCGGATCGCCCAAGTTGCTTCGGCAAACATTGCCAACAGGCCACAAGTTTCCGAGCGTCAGCGGGCCGGCCAGCGAAGTCCCGGTTTTGCTGAAAATCTGATATTGTGTCGCGTTTACCATTTGTACGTAATGCTTCGGGCCAACGTCGCCGACGGTATCTGGCGGACTAAGCGGCGACGCCATTCCTGGAAAATTCTCAATAGTACCCGCCAATAAATGGCGGTTTTCGAGCGACTCGAATTGGAGTGTGTACGCTCCTCCCAACTGAGTATGTCGCAACTGTTTGCGAGGTTGCGTGCGATTCACAGAACGAGTAACTCGGCGGCCTGAAATTAGTCTGGGGCTGACCATTGAATTTCTCCTCAAAAGATATTGTTGAAGTCGCATAAGAAAAACGCTTTGCCTCATTGGATATACAGGGCAGAAGAATTCTATCTAGAGTGGCCGATCTAGAGTGGCCTATCTAGTACTACAGCGCAATAGCATGGCCTATCTAGCATGGAATACGCGATACTGTAGGCCTCCTCTCAGTTTCTTGTTCTGACGTGTTAACAACCGCGTTTACTAATCCACAGAAAACACGGCAATGGTCTAACGGCCAGTTGCAGACAGGAATGTACATCAATTTGCAGTCAACCACAAACTTTTTTGGAAAAAACTTTATATCCCAATGCGTAGACATCTCAGATCCAATCGCGTAAGTTGTCCACTGCTTACCGAAAATTAAATGCAAAAGCTTTGGATAGAGGAGCAGGTTTTGGCGATCGGATTTGGAATAATTGGCTGTGGGATGATTGCGAAATTTCATGCGCGTGCGATTGCTGAAATAGCCGGTGCCAAACTGGTGGCTTGCTATAACCGGACAGCCCCAAAGGCGGAAGCGCTCACGGCAGAGTTCGGCGGGCAAGCCTACACGGACCTCGATGCCATGCTAGCTCGCGATGACTTGCACATCGTCACGGTGTGTTCGCCTAGCGGAGCTCACATGGAACCGACAATTGCTGCCGCGCGTGCTGGCAAGCATGTCATCGTCGAAAAGCCGCTTGACGTGACTTTAGAACGCTGCGATGCAATGATTCGAGCTTGCGAAGAAGCTGGAGTTAAACTGGCAACGATCTTTCCGTCCAGGTTCCATCGATCCAGCCAGTTGCTCAAGCAAGCCGTCGACGCTAATCGATTTGGTAAGTTGACTTTAGGCGATGCGTACGTCAAGTGGTTTCGGACTCAACAGTATTACGATAGCGGGGCGTGGCGAGGGACTTGGCAGTTGGATGGCGGTGGCGCGCTGATGAATCAGGCGATTCACAGCGTCGATTTACTGCTGTGGTTAATGGGCGACGTCGCAGAAGTGTCGGCTTACACAAGCCTCTTGGCTCACGAGAGGATCGAAGTGGAAGATGTCGCCATCGCTACATTACGATTCAAGAGTGGCGCACTGGGCGTAATCGAGGCCACGACCGCCGCTTACCCGGGTACGCTCAAAAAGATCGAAATCGCAGGTTCGCACGGTATGGCGATTTTGGAAGAAGAGGACATCATCAAGTGGGAGTTTGCGGAAGTCATTGAAACGGATCAACGATTGCGAGAAGAGATGCTCGGGCGTACGAAAACCGGAGGCGGTGCCGCCGACCCTGCAGCCATCGGACATCACGCTCATGCAGCTTTGTTTCGGAGCTTTTTAGATGGGCTGAATAGCAACTCTCCGCTGGCAATCGATGGACGCGAGGGCCGACGCAGCGTTGAACTAATACTCGCGATTTACGAAAGTGCGAAAACCGGGAAAAAAGTAACTCTCAGCTAAAGCAAACTGAAGTGTAAGCGAGGGGAACCCGCTCTCAAAATTCGCGGTGGATAGGTCAGTAAAAAAATCCAGTTCTGGAATGTCACCCAGGTAAACGCATTGTCTGACGGCAGCCTTCCCTCGCTTACGCATTCGGGTTGGTGAAGGCTCACACCACTTAACCGGCGTTCTCACGGGTGGGGAAAACGGTTATCTTTGCATCCACGCGAAGAATGCTGGCGGGAAAGGGCTTTCTCGCGATTGGAATCATCTCTAAAAAGGAATTGGGCAGTGGGACATATAAATCGCATCCTGGTAACCGGTGGCGCAGGCTTTCTAGGATCGCATCTTTGCGAGCGACTGGTCGCAGAAGGTCACGATGTCATTTGCCTAGACAATTTTTTCACCAGCCAAAAGACCAACGTTGTTCATCTGCTCGGCAAACCGAACTTTGAACTGATTCGACACGATGTGACGCTGCCTATTTTTCTGGAAGTTGACCAGATTTATCACATGGCCTGTCCAGCAGCTCCTGGTCACTACCAATTCAATCCAATTAAGACAATCAAGACCAGTGTCCTCGGGTCGATCAACATGCTGGGCGTGGCCAAACGCTGTGGCGCCCGAATTCTGCTAGCGAGCACTTCCGAAGTTTACGGAGATCCGGAAGTCCATCCGCAGCCTGAATCTTATCGCGGCAATGTTAACCCGATCGGTACTCGAGCCTGTTACGACGAAGGCAAACGAGTCGCCGAAACGCTGTTTATGGACTATCACCGGATGAACAAGGTCAACATCCGCATCGTAAGAATTTTCAATACTTACGGACCACGCATGCACCCCTATGATGGTCGCGTCGTTTCGAATTTTATTC
>JANNNN010001250.1:0-3947 GCA_031398555.1 Planctomycetia bacterium
AAACATTTTTTTGAAGGAGGGAAACAGGCGCCAATAGTGCCACGCCATTGGCAACGTGTCAAAGGTGAGACGTTGCTTATGGTACCCCCAAAACATGTTCGCCGTTTGCAAGTCAACAGAAATTGCATGCGATTGAACGCCGCCAGCAGTCGATCGCCAGAGTTTGACCAAGCCGCTTTTGTTCGCTCGGTGAATCTCGTAAAATAAGTTAGAGAGGTGGAAGTATGTCGCGATGCATGCGTTGCTGCAGTTTCTGGCGTCGCGATATTGAACCCAGCAAGACTAAACAAATTCGAAATTTCTGAGGAATTACAACATGATACGAGTTGGTTTGGTGGGGATCGGGTTCATGGGTTGGATTCACTATTTGGCTTACCAGCGATCTTCGAAGGCTAAATTGAAAGCCTTCTGTTCGAGTGACGCGGCCAAACGATCGGGCAACTGGACGAAGATCAAAGGGAATTTCGGTCCTCCGGGCGAACAGATTTCCATTGAAGGATTAGATGTTCACGAAACACTCGATCAGATGTTGGCGGATCCCGAGATCGACTTGATCGATATCTGCTTGCCTCCCCACATGCATGTGGAAGCGGCTTGCAAGGCACTGGCAGCGGGCAAGCATGTGCTATGCGAGAAACCGCTCGGTCTCAATACCGTTCAGTGCGATGAGATTATGCACGCTGCAACCAAGGCTCATCGGCAAGTCATGGTCGGTCAGGTATTGCCTTACATGGGCGAATTTGAATACGCGTATCAAGCGGCTCATGACGGTCGATTCGGACGACCTTTGAGTGGTTATTTCAAACGCATTATTTCGCCACCAGACTGGATTCCAGACTTCTACGATCCTAAGCGAATTGGCGGACCGCTGATCGATTTGCATGTTCACGACATGCATTTCATTCGGCTGTTATTCGGGATGCCTCAGCGGGTCACGTGTTTGGGGAGGATGCACGATGGGGTGGTGAAGTTCTGCCATACGCTCATGGAATTTCTGGACCAGGGTGTAACAGTTGCCACGTCCAGCGGTGTGGCCGATCAGTCGGCGCGACCATTCTGTCACGGGTTTGAATTGCAATTTGAAAAAGCCACTTTACAGTTTGAATTGGCCGCACTAACCGATGGCGTTGACATTATGCCGTTAAAAGTTCTTCATAAGGATGGAACAATCGAGCGTCCGAAGTTGACTGGTGGCGACGAAGTTAGCGCGTTTGCTGCTGAGATCGATGATGCCGCAACCTCAATTGAAACCGGCAAGCCGCAAGTCCGGTTGGACGGTCACTTCGCTCGTGACGCGGTGCATCTTTGCCAATGTCTGCAGAAGTCAGCCGAACATCGTCATTGGGTAGATTGCCGCTAATGACTACGCCCATCGACGATCTACAACGACTGACCGCCGCGTACACTCGCAAAGTCCGCTTGGGCGTGAAACATTTGCGTAAACACTCGACTGAATTGGATACTTGGATTGGCGAGAGCGGTCCATGTTCACTGGAGATTCAATGGCAACGAGAGTTATTCGAGGCATTGGTAAGGGCAATAGCGCACCAGCAATTGCACGGACGCGCGGCGGAGGCGATTCTAAGCCGAATGGTAGCTGGTTTTCGATGCGAGGCTTTTCCAAGCGCCCAACAATTGAAGCGAGCATCTCAAGAAAAACTTCGTAGCATGGGATTTTCATCCGCTAAAGCGGTGGCAATTCAAGGGCTTGCATCCGCTGCAGTCGCTGGGCAAATTCCAGATCGTATCGTGGCCGCAACTTTATCTGACAATGAACTGATCGAACGCCTGCTGCCGCTGCGTGGTGTGGGCCGCTGGACGGTTGAAATGTTGTTGATCTTTACACTCGGCAGACTTGATGTGATGCCCGTAGACGATTTCGGAGTCAAGAGCGGACTGCAACAACTTTTCGGTTTGGCGGTCATGCCCAAGAAAACTGTCTTTGCTGAGCTGACAGATCATTGGAAACCGTTCCGCAGCCTGGGAGCGTGGTATCTATGGCGAAAGGCGGACGCGGGAAAAGCAAAGTAGTTCATCACCAGCCGCGACTAACCCCACTGACCCATCAAAGCGCCGTCGCGAAAGTCATGTGCTCCGCAAGGCTTTACAACCAGAGTTTCAAGCGGCCGTCGAGCATATCGGGGATCTTCTTGCGAATGGCTCGATCGACTTGGGCCGCGGTATAACGAACGCTAAAATGGGCCGCAATGATAAGTTCATTCTGGAACTGATCTTTGCGAGCGATCCAATCGTCCAAATGCATGTGACCGTGCTTGTGTATTTTCTCTTTGCGGTGCTTAGGAGCAACAAAAGTCATTTCAGTTATAAGCACTTGAGCTCGCATCATATCTGGATTTTCGTCGAGCCCCGGTGGTGAGGTATCGCCCGTGTAAGCCACAATGGGCACTCGAACTTCGGTGCTGATGTCGACTCCGGTAAGTCGCAGGTCGCGGATCTCGGTACCACTGAGGGTCAAGTACTCCGGTTTCAACTTCTTGCGACGATCCCAGACGATGTATCCAACGCTGGGCACGGTGTGAGTGGTCTTGTGAACGGTCATCACCAATTCGCGCGACAACTCAATCTCTTGCCCAGGGTCAACTGGGATGATCGTGCAAGGCAATCGACCTCGATCGAGCCGCGAGACGACCCGCAGCATCGCTTCAACCCCATCAACGGCTTGCGTGGGCAAGTAAATTGTGGGCGGCTCCATTTTCATCATGCGACGGCGGGCAACATAAACTGGCAAAGCTGCGATGTGGTCGAGGTGGGTGTGGGTGATTGCCACCGTCGAAGTCCCCATGAAATCCCATGGGTGGGCACCAAGATCGAAAGCAATTCGTAATTCCGGAATTCGCCAGTAGCTTTGGACCGCCGCGCGGGAGTAGCCCTCGATCGTCAAAGCGCGGTGCTGGCAAGTAATTACGGGAGCGTTATCGAGCATTAGATTCCGATCAAAAGCCTGAGTTACGGCGTCAACATGGATTTGTCAAAAGATTTGGGATTGAGACTCGAAATGTCAGGGCATGGTTCGTGAAGGCGTCGCACGTGGCTGCAATTGGCTAGTTTCGGTGGGTCGCTCCTGCCGACAATTCCTTTTGATAGCTGGTTTTGTTAGAAACCGGATGCGGAATAAAAGCCACTCGCAAAGCACCGGTTTCTAACCAAACCAGCTACGTTTACTCTTCGAAAATACTTCACAGCGCTGTCCTGCATGATGCGACCAGCTTAACATTAGCAACCGATGTTCGCACTCGGCAAGAGCGGCCCACTATCAAGATCTTTCGAATAGAATCATGTCCGCTTCGAATATGGATTACAATATGCCGTGTCGGATAAGCCGCCGGAGAGGTTGGTCGGTTTTCGTCGGCAATCGAATCGAACGAAGCGCGGCAACTTTAACGAACATGAGAGACAACCAATGAGTCAAGCCGTCGGTGATGCAGTTGCGAGGCTGAACGAGGATGATGTGCAAGCGATCGACCGCTTGCGTGAAGCCTATGGACGATTGACGGCCGAGCTAGGGCGAGTCATCGTGGGGCAGAGCGAGGTCATCGAACAGTTGGCGATCTGTCTGTTCGCTCGACGCCACGCACTGCTCATGGGTGTACCAGGTTTGGCTAAAACGTTGCTCGTCAGTAAGCTGGCCGAGACCATGTCGCTCAGGTTCAGCCGCATTCAGTTCACGCCTGACCTGATGCCGATGGATATTACGGGAACTGACATTTTGCAGGAGACCGAGACCGGCCGTCGCGAATTCCAGTTTGTACCTGGCCCCGTCTTCGCGAACATTGTTTTAGCTGACGAAATCAATCGAGCTCCACCGAAGACGCAAGCGGCTCTTCTGGAAGCGATGCAAGAACAACGCGTCACCGTAGTCGGCAAAACGTTTCATCTCGATTCGCCGTTCATGGTTTTAGCGACGCAGAATCCGGTCGAGCAAGAAG
>JANNNN010001274.1:0-3945 GCA_031398555.1 Planctomycetia bacterium
GCGGATTCAATGAGTGGACCTTTCGTTCTGGACAGGATTGGGAACAAGCGGTAGCTGGCCTCAAGCACTTCAATACTATGCAACTTCAATACTATGCAACTTTGGGACAATTCAACTGGGGGTGGGTGGCACCCCCAAGTACGCGCAGGGCGTGGTGCTTAACGTCTGAACCACGGCCTTCAAGTACGTAGGGCGTGCCACCGAGTAAATCTAAAACTCGATATAAACGCTCCGCTTAAGATTTCATACTGGCAACTAATCGAATAGCACTTGTTTAATTGTTGTACCAAAAAAAGATTCATCCTCGCGAAGATCGGACAAACGGATATCGTCGCCAGCCTGCAAGAATTCGATGTCTAACTTATTGTTTCGAGGAACGCAGGCTACGACGTACGAATCGCCAAGTATCTCAAGTCGATCCGTTGCAATTGAATATACCATCGCTGTCTGCTCGTCGACACCCAAGCCAATCAAGCCGGTGTGAACGTCGAGCACACTGCGTAGTCGCAGGAATCGATTGCGTTTGAGGAAGTGTTGATCCACAACGACTCCCGGCATGAACCCGAAGCCTTTACCGACTTGTGGGTTTTTACGCCCGCCTCCCGCGACCATAACCGCCGACATGACAGCAGCTCCAGCCGAAGTGCCACCGATCACCCCTTTGCGTTTGAGCAACGCGTGCAGTTTACTCTCAACCAATGTGTTGGCATACCGATTGATGAGCCACTCCTGTTGACCGCCACCTAACCATACACCAGTCGCTTCATCCAAGATACTAGTAAAGTCAGCGTCGTTGGCTTGATCCCGACTAGTTGCATTGAGCATGTGGAACGAGAGCGGTTCGTATTCTTTCCAGACGTCGAAGAAACTTGCGAAACTACTCTCATCCTCCTCGCCACCTGGGATTATGACCAGCTTTGCATCCTGACCACCCGCTAGTTCCATAAACTTCCGGCGGGCCGCGGGTGGTACATCTCCCCCACCGCATATAACCAGGACGCCTTCCGACGCTTCGACAGCAGAGTTTTTCGCATGCAAAAGTCTTGAAATTTGCGTTTGAATTTCTTGACGCAAACCCAGCGCCACCAACATCAACACCAGACCGAAGCCGATCAGCCAGGGCCGGCGCAAAAGCCAGCGTTTTTTAGCCACTTTTTGGGCCATATAGGGTCTCGGCACGGGAACGTGAAGAGAATTTAACGTATTAGAAAAGAAGGCACGGGCCGAATGCATCAATTATACCCTTCGAATTAACATTTGGCAGGCCGCGATCGGTCCGATCAAGGAAACTGGACTTCGCATCCCAGTTCATGGTAGGCTTTGTCGTGGCGATTCCGTCAGCGGTGAGCATTGCATCGATAAAACGGATTTGCAGACACCCTCTCAACGATTCTATCGGCCTCAGCCCTCCCAGGAGCAAATCATGTCCAAGCCTAGCAAACTGATACTTCCGAACCAAGATCGACGCCAGTTTCTCAAACACTCCGCCGTTGCCGTCGCTGCAGGCGCTTCGCTGAGCCGTATGGGCATTGCCGACGACAAAGCCGCCATCACTCAACCTGAATCTCTGGTAAAAGTCCTGTTCGAATCTCTGAAGCAAGAACAGCGCTCCAAAGTTTGTTATGCATGGGACCACGTCGACCCGAAACGTGGACTGCTGCGTACTCGCGTTGCAAACAACTGGATGATCAATGAGCAAGAGATCAACAGCGATTTTTACACCGCCGAGCAAAAAGATTTGATTCGTAAAATCTTCGAAGGAGTGATTCAACCGGAGTGGCACGCGAACTTCGACAAGCAGATGGACGATGACTGCGGCGGATTCGGTGAAGAGCAGAGCATCGCCATCTTCGGTCAACCCGGCGAAGGCAAGTTTGAGTTCGTGCTGACCGGTCGCCATATGACCCTTCGCTGCGACGGCAACTCGTCTGAAAACGTCGCCTTTGGCGGTCCAATATTCTATGGACATGCTCCTGGTGGCGATGAAGAAGCGGACCATCACGGCAATGTCTTCTGGTCACAGGCACTGGAAGCGAACAAGGTCTATCAAATGCTCGACGGCAAGCAACGCAAGGTCGCCGAAGTCGCAAAAACTCCGCGTGAGCAGTCAGTTGGCTTTCAAGGCAAGGGTTCATCCTTTACCGGCATTCCACTAACAGATCTTTCCGCCGATCAACGAGCTCAAATGCAAGTGACCTTAGGCAAACTGGTTGAACCGTTCCGTAAGACCGATCGCGAAGAAGCGATGAAGTGTCTCACCGCTCAGGGCGGCCTCGATGCATGCTACCTATCATTCTTCACTGACAATGATCTCGGCAATGACAAAGTCTGGGACAACTGGCGACTGGAAGGTCCATCGTTCGTGTGGCATTACCGCGGCGCTCCTCACGTGCATGTGTGGGTCAACATCGCCGATAGTGCCAAAGTTGAATTGAACGCTTAACCTGTAAGTATTTTAAAGTTAAGTCGGTAGCTTGGGACCATTTGTCCCGAGCTACGCCGTAGGATGGGACCATTTGTCCCATCCGTCATATTCTGTCATCAATCAATTGTGATCCGGCAGTCTTTGCGCCGCAGTGACCACTATCTCAAGTCGATAGGCGGGATTAGCCAACCTTGCTTCCACAGTTGCTCGTGGTGGTGCATTGCCTGGCGAAACCCAATTGTCCCAAATCCGATTCATGCCCGCAAAATCGCCCAGGTCCGCAATAAAGATTTGGCACATCAGTATCCGCGACTTGTCGCTATGGACCTGGGCCAGTAAACGATCGATTTGATCAAGCACCTCACGTGTCTGTTCTTCGATCCCTTGCGTGAGTGTGTCCTCTGGAACTTGCCCAGCCAAATACGCTACGCCATTGTATATCGCCGCTTCCGAATATCGGGTCGCCATTCCAATTCGATGTAGATTCAAGATGACTTACCTGCTCCAATCGATAGAAAAAAACTTTGGTGGTTTCAACGCGGTGCCACCTAATAGGACACTGGTATGCCAGAGCCACACAAGATAACAAATCGCAGCATCAACAGACGGTCCACGCCCACTTTTGGGTATTAACGATTCGACAAACTTTTAATCATCACACGCTCGGGTTGCTCTGTCTTTCGGAGGGCGCGTCCCGTTAACGTGCCGGTAGCTTGACCTTCATAAACAGCTGGGACGCCGGCCACAAAAACGTACTTTAATCCTGTCGGTGCGTGATATGGCTCCTCAAAGGTCGCTGTATCCGTAAACGCTTCCGGATCAAAAATCGTAATGTCAGCGACCGTTTGTGCTCGCACGTAACCACGATCATTTAAGCCAATAATGTCTGCTGGCAAACCCGAAGCACTGCGGACCGCTGCGGAGACCGATAGCATTTTCAGCTCATTCGCATAGCGACCGATTTTGCGAGGGAACGTACCGAACGAACGCGGATGCGGGCGATCAGCCGAAGGGATCTTCGCCCCCCCGTCACTTGCGGTTGCCACCCACGGCAAACGCATCGCCATGCGAACGTCTTCTTCATTCATGCTAAAATTCACTACACTCGCCACACCTTCAGACTCAATCTCCAGCACAATTTCCACTGCCTCACGCTTCTCCGATTCAGCGATTTGTACAATCGACTTACCGACCCATTCACGACGATGTTTGTAAGACGCAATCATGATCTTGTTCGATTCGGCCAGTTTTTCCGCGACTTCTTTGCGAATCTTCGCTCGGATTGTAGCGTCACTCAAACGCCTGGCCAGCGCTGTGCGACCGCCCTCCCGCGACCAATCCGGCAACAGCGTGGCTTCTAGCGAAGTACTGGACGCAGCATACGGATACTGGTCCGCCGTCACTGCTTGACCCTTAGCTCGAGCTTCTTCAAGCAACTTGATTCCTAAGTGCAGACTACCCCATGCCTGCTTGCCGCTGGCTTTGAAATGCGAAACATGGACCGGCAATTCAGCTTCGTC
>JANNNN010000024.1:0-2674 GCA_031398555.1 Planctomycetia bacterium
GATTCTGCGAGTTTCTTTTACCGCTTGGTTTTTGAATTGGTGGCGTGTGAATCGGCAGAATCGCAAGCCCAAATCGCGCTCGATCGTCTGGTCGCCAGACTGGAATTAGCCAGCGGCGGTGTGGTTATGCTCTCACCCAATGCTACGTTAGCCAACGATCCATCCGTCGCGCCTACGCTGGCTGTCCTGGCAACCAAACAACCTGCCGGTCAATCTTATCATCGCATTAGCGATTTTTTGGTGCAGACGGTTGTTCGCGAGCGACAAGCTCTATTGGCTCGCAATGTTCGCAATGATGAACAGCTATCTTTCGCTCGCGAGTCTGCC
The DNA here is from genome assembly GCA_031398555.1 of Planctomycetia bacterium. GTDB lineage: Bacteria > Planctomycetota > Planctomycetia > Pirellulales > Pirellulaceae > Aureliella. The sequence continues at coordinate 328 of JANNNN010000024.1, forward strand.
CAGCGCGACGCAGTCAGTATTCTCTGTGCTCCTTTGCGTGACGGCGAAAAGGTCATCGGACTGCTTCACATTTATTCTTCAGGCGAGGAACGCTCTTTAACCGATCGTGATCTCGAAATCGCGATTGGCGTTGCCGACAACTTGGCAATCGCATTGGTACGTCAACAAGCGAACGAGCAGTTATCGCGGACGCTGGCTAAAACTCGTAAGCAGATCGATGAATTGCAAGCTCAACTCGAGATCACTCGCGAAATGGTTGGGAGAAGTGGCTCGTTGGATAAAGTTCGCAAAGCCATCGCCCGAGCGGCACCGACTAGTGCCACCGTACTAATTCGCGGAGAAAGTGGCGTTGGAAAAGAATTGGTCGCGCGTGCTATCCATACCGCCAGCCCTCGACGCGATGGGCCGCTAATCTGTTTGAACTGCGCGGCTCTCGCGCCGTCTCTGCTTGAAAGCGAATTGTTCGGTCATGAGAAAGGTGCTTTCACCGGTGCCACGGATCGTAAAGTCGGCAAGTTCGAAGCGGCCGACGGAGGAACGCTACTGCTGGACGAAATCGGTGAAATGAGCCCTGACTTGCAAGCCAAGTTTTTGCGAATTCTTGAAGGCCAACCGTTCGAGCGACTCGGAGGCAACCGATCCATCAGAACCGATGTCCGTGTTATCGCAGCCACCAATCGCGATTTGGAAGAAGCCGTCCAAGCCAAAGAGTTCCGCTCTGATCTCTATTTTCGTTTGCGAGTTATCGAAGTCGACGTGCCCGCGCTCCGTCAACGACTTGAAGACCTTCCGCTGCTAGTCGAACACTTTATTCAGTTGCTTCGGCACCACGCGGATCGTCGCATCGATGGCATTACTCCCCAAGCACTCGAGTTACTGAGTCGACATACTTGGCCCGGCAATGTTCGCGAGTTGCGGAATATGATCGAACGAGCGATGGTGCTCGGCGCCAGCAACGTACTCGATGTCGAGGACTTTTCGCTCAGCAGCCTCGGTGCCGCGCCGATCATTCCCGCAGCAGTTCCCAGCGTTACGACTGATTATCACCCAATTACTCTCGACGATTTGGAAAAGGCTCACATTTTTGCAACTCTTGAATATGCAGACGGCAACAAGACGAAAGCCTCACAAATACTCGGCATCGAACGTTCCACCCTCGATCGCAAACTGAAACGGTACTAAGCTGTGCAGACACTACCCAAAAAACTTAATGCAGCAAGGCGACCCAACCTTAATCGGTTCACCGACTTGCTGAAGCGTTCCGTTTTCCGCATCGATACGAAAAGAAAAGATCGAATCGGAATCTTGGTTCTCTACCAACAGAAACGATCCGCTTGGGTCAATGCGAAAGTTGCGAGGCGTCTTGCCCACGCTGGATGTGCGACCGACAAGAGATAAATGGCCACTGGCGTCATCAAAACGAAATACTGCAACACTGTCATGTCCCCGATTCGAACCGTAGACGAATTTCCCATTGGGATGAACAAGCACTTCGGCTGTTATCGAAGTGCCTGCAAAATCGCTCGGCAAAGTTGAAAGATGGTAAATCTCAGTCAATCTTCCGGTCCTCGCATCCCAAGTGCATGAGGATAACTGCGAAGCCATCTCATAGATTACAAAGGCGTTCTCGCCATTGGGATGAAAGGCTAAGTGACGAGGGCCAAAACCCGGCTTTGCCTTAAATGGTCTTCCGGTACTGACTAAGGTTCCGCTGTGGCGATCGATTGCATAAATAATAATTTGATCAAGGCCTAAGTCGACGGCGCAAGCGTAGTTATCGCTCGGGTCGACAAGTATGCAGTGAGCGTGCGGGCCTTCCTGGCGCGACGCATCAACGCTTTTACCAGCGTGCTGAATGTTACTGGCACATGACAGTAATTCTCCGGCGGGTCCCAGTGGATAAGCCGAAATACTACCACTGCCGTAGTTGGCAACGAACGCAAATTCACCAGCTTGGTCGGTTGATACAAAACAGGGGCCATCACCGCCCGCTGGTTGACTATTGAATTCCTGAAGCACACCACCGGCGAGAATCTTGTACGCAACCACGCGTGCATTCTCACGTTTGCCGTCGCGTCGGACTTCGCTGGCAGAGTATAAAATATCCAGCCTTGGATGGATCGCCAAGAACATCGGGTTTGCAACTTCAGCGACCAATGTTGGAGCGCTCATCGTTCCATCAGCCAGATTTAGTTCGCTACGATGAATGCCTTGGCTGCTGCCCGCCGTGTAAGTACCAATGTAAAAGGGAATCGAATTCATTTTTGACTAAGTCTTGAGGCTTGGGACTGAATAGTAAGTGGCGTTAGCTTCCAGCGTTCGGTTTTTAGAACTCTTGGAAATAGCA
>JANNNN010000027.1:0-6563 GCA_031398555.1 Planctomycetia bacterium
CCGTGCAAAGTATTGAAATCAACGGCTGTAGCAACGGCGGCCAGCTCTTGGACAGTTGCAAGACGACTCCGCCGCTGCTACAGCCATTGATATCAATACTAGTGGGTTCGCTGGTATTTTTTTATTGTCCGTTTGCCTTACCTGCTAACTGCTAATCCAATCATCGCTTGACGACCCAGATGTTGCGATAGACAACTGGATTTCCGTGACCTTGCAGATAAATGCCCTCAGGCGATTTACCTTCTGGCAAACGTCCCGGGGTACCATCTTTCAGATCAAGTTTCTCATGGATCGTAATCCCATTGTGCTTGATGGTCGCTTGCGCATTCTGAGTCTTCTTGCCAGCGTCGTCGTACTTGGCTGCTTTGAACTCGATGTCATACGTCTGCCAGCTCAGTGGCGGGTAGCACATGTTCACCGATGGTTTGGCAATGCTATAGATCCCGCCGCATTCATTGTTCTCGCCTGACAAACCGAACGAGTCGAGCACTTGCAGCTCGTATCGACTTTGCAAGTACACGCCACTGTTGCCTCGCGCTTGGCCGCGAGCCGTCGGGCGGAACGGAGTCCGAAACTCAATGTGGAAAAAGTGGTCGGCAAACTTTTCTTTCGAATCGCAATCAGCGGATAGCAGTTTATCTTCGGTCAGTTTGCCGTTCTCAAATTGATCGGCGGACTTGCCATCGAAGAGCACTTTTGCATCTTGAGGCGGCTTCTGTCCAAGCGTCGGGCTTTCGCGTTTGATTTGCATCAACGTCCCAATCGCTTCACCGTCCAAAGTGATAACTTTCAGTTTGCCGTCAGCGACTTCCAACTTGAATTCGTCACCTTTAAACTTCGCGACTTGTCCGTCAAGCACTCCATCGCTTTCCCGCTTTGCAGTCCCTGGTTTGTAACCATCACCTGGCAAGCCGCCAGGGTAGCCGACACAATGGAACTTTCCATTGCCGAGCGCAATCACTTGAGCGCCCCACGTTTGACCGCTGTCAGCTACTCCGACGTACTCGCCTTGGATCGCAAAATCTTTACCAGCTTTAGCTGCGTCCAGGTAGGTTGGATCGTCGTCATCAGCAGCAGTCGCCCAACTGGATGACCAACTGGATGAACAGGCAATGAGCGCAGCACAGAATGCTCTGGCAGCAATGCGACTGGCTACGAGTCGAATAGTCATCTCGATACTTTCTTCTAAGAGGTTTTTACAAAAAGACGCACATATTTCTTTCAAGTGCACGCGACTTGGCTGTGGGACATTGTAACCTCACCTAGGCGTTCTTTGTTGCATTTCGCCCAGAGGCCGAATTGAGCGTCCTTGTTTGGCGGTTTCCGAAATCGAAATTTCCTGCGTTGTGCTCGGGTGATGCCAACTAGCTACAATCAAACTCGAATTGCCAAAAGCAGATTGCATTTGGCGTGAGCCCGCGGCTCAGGATTCGACCTGCCGGAGGCTTGTGAGGAGCTGTGCGTTGGGTGGTCAACTTTGGGAGGTCAATGGGATTGTGCTTACTCGCCTACTTCGAAGCCCGTGGCTAGTGCCAGCGGCTCACAATGCGACGGCAACCAACTCACAATTCGGCCTGCGGTTGGGCGAGAAATCAATTACACTTAGAGCATGATAAAATAGCCGACCGTAAAGCCACTCCACGAATTGATCATCCATTGAGCTCTACCGCTTTGGGAACAGAAAACCATAAATCAGCCAGCACGACCCCCGCGTGCGTGACGGGTATCGGCATTCGTGACCTTTCGGTACGGTTGGGCGAGCAAACTGTGCTCAACGGACTTTCGATTGACGTTCTGCCCGGCGAAATAGTTTCTTTGTTAGGCGCATCGGGCTGTGGGAAAAGCACCCTTTTGCGAGCGATCGCAAGGCTCGTGAAACCGGCGGCCGGCGAAGTGATGTTTTCAAGAACCAATCGACGGCCAGGCGATCTGGCCTTTGTTTTCCAAGATGCGACCTTGCTACCTTGGCGAACAGTAGCTGAGAACGTTGTTCTGCCACTACAACTTGGTAGCCACCAACGAGGTTCCAGCCAAGCGTCTGTTCACGCAGCACTTACCGCAGTGGGACTTTCGGAACGTGATTATGGGAAATTTCCGCGTGAGCTCTCGGGTGGAATGCGGATGCGAACTTCCATTGCGAGGGCTTTGGTAACCGATCCGTCGATCTTGTTGCTCGACGAGCCCTTCGCGGCGCTTGACGATATACTGCGTAATCGATTGAATGACTTACTGCTGCAACTGTGGCAAGAACGACAGCGGACGATTCTTTTCGTCACGCATAATATCGCCGAAGCAATTTACTTGAGTCATCGTATTGCTATTTTTGGCAGCGGCAAGATCGCTGAAGTGGTCATTAACCCGCTTCCCTGGCCGCGAATGGCCGTGCATCGTTCAAGTCCCGAATTTGCTGCCTTTTTTGGACGAGTAAGCCAAACTTTGGCCGCATCGTAGGAAGCGAACATTTACGCCCCGTCCAACTCTTGCCAAAGCTCAGCACTCAATCCAGCTTGAGCTTTTCAACAGCATTAGCCACTGATAGCAATGCAGTTCATCAAACGGTGCGGGTTGTAGCGTATGTAGGTTCGCGCGTTTGTCGTGCTCCCGTGCCGCTGATCGAATACCTAAATCAATCGTAGCGATTGGTTCGATCCTTCGAAACGATCCACTCTCCTTTGTCGTTGGATAATTTGCGACAAGAGAACGTCTACGGAACTTTTTGCAAGCAATCCAGGGCGCGAGTGAAGATCACTCGCAAAAGCCAAAACTTGGCAGGGAACGTCATGGAACGAGCAAAACGAATAGCAACTGCCATTATCGGGGTCACTTTTGCAGCCAACTATTGCGGACCTGCCCTCGCGCAAACTCCGAACCGCTTTATTCGCCAACCTGCTAAAGCACCAGCTATCCCCACACCCGTCGCAACAGTAACGCCTGAACCAGTTCAAACTGCCGCAGTCGTCGAAGCCGAAGTTGCTAAAGAAGCAGCAAAGTTAGCGCACGATCAGCCTCAGTCATTTTTAAAATCGGATGGACCGCACAGTTTTCCATCGCTCGCCTCGCGAGCGGCTTCACCTGACTTTGTTTTTGATACGCTGGAAACCTTTGCAACGGTACCTGTAGAATTAGGGAGCGATCGACCAACCCAACAGAACGCAAACTTGGACTCGCATTTGGGCGAATTGGAACAGTTGGTCCCGGTTACCCAAACACCTACCCCTTTTGAGAGTTCAACACGAACTGCAGCGCCACGCGCAGGTCAACTGCAATGGACATCGCGAGCCAATGTCAGTCACGCGCGTTCCGAGACGCACCATACAAATACCGGATCGCAGAATCAACTTGATGCCAATCCCGCGCGCAATACACTTTCATTCAATGGTCGTACGAATTCGAACTCGCTAACGACTTACTCACCGCACGATTTTCAGCCGGAAACTGGTACCAGACAACAATCCGAATCTACCAACGCTGTGAAGACTGAAAAATTGGAAGAGCCTGCCAGCCAAGATCGGATACGAGCCGGTTTAGTATCCGCACGCATAACCAATGATCCTCGATTTGCGACTCAGACGTCTCAAACTTCGGTGACACGTATTGAATCGCCTCAGGGCTGGCAAGCAATTGGTTCGAGGCTGAGTGAGCACGTTAAACGATGCGAGAGTCTGTTGGGACGGGGTGCGTTTTGTTCAGCTAGAGAAGAAGCTGAAACGGCGAGTATGCTGTTGTATCGCCACATTGATTTGCACGACAACTTGTTTCGCTGTGAACCGGCAGTTCAGTCAGCCAATCAAGCGCTTCGCGAAGCTGAAGATTTTTTGGTTACATTGCGATCGACGGCAGATGGCGAGTCCTTACGTCGACTCGTTAATGCCCACGAGACACCCGTCCTAAAAAACAAGAATTTGACCGGTATGTCACCACTGACTGCCGCTCAGCATTACCGTCAGTTCGCCGAAGCAAAATTAGTCGAAGCCGCGCAAGGGCACCCATGGGCCAGCGAATTGCTATACACAGTCGGTCGTACATATCAGGCTGAAGCCGAAGCTAACAGTAGTCGCGTCGATGTGCTGCGAATGAAAGCCATGGCTCACTATCTCGCGTCGCGGACAACGTTGCCTTCGAACGCAGTTACTTGTAACCAGCTTGGATACTTGCTGCTGCAGATGGATCGAAACGAAGAGGCCCGCGAAGCGCTGGTGGCTGCGGTGACAATAAAACAAGACGAAGCTTCATTGAGCAACTTAGCTGAGGCTAGCCGTCGGTTGGGCGATACGCAAACGGTCGCTTGGGCTGCTCAGAGCGTTGCGGCGATCCGACGTCGCGCCCCTCCTACCTCGCCGGTCCCACCCTTTGTGGAAGTATCGCAAGAAGATTTTATCGCAATCAGTCCGCGGGAGATCGGCCCCAAAACTCAATCGGATTCAAGTCCAAACATCGGTTCGCAGTCGCCTGTGCGATCGGCTGCAACTCCCAACGCAGGTCAACTGCGGTAACCGAATTACAACTGTCGATTTCGCTGAAGAGAATCCAATGCGCTTTACGCTCAACATTCGAAACAGTTTGTCCGCACTTGCTGCTTGCATGGTATTCGCAAACACGAATCCACTGTTCTCTCAAATTGCACAAACGCAGTTTCCAGCTCAGAATGTGCCAGTCCAGCATGCGCCATTACAGCAGCAGCCATTACAGCAACCGCGCATACAGCACGCAGCTCAACTCGGCGACTTGCAGAAGGCGGGCCCCACGGCCGTGCCTGCACCTCAAACCGCTAAAAATCAATCGGCAATTTCGAAGCCGAGTGCCGTCATCGAAAAACCGTTTGTCCCTCAAGCCTACGTTGAGAATACAGAGTTTGCGCCGGTCATGGGCAGCGTCGACCGAAGCGGGTTCTCCATTCACAATCCACCTCCGCAGCCTCAGGTCGCCGCTGGACGTTGTCAAGTGTGCACCGTTGCCATTGATTGTGCGGACAACTGCGGCGGAGCTCGCCAATCGTGGAAGAATCTCCATCAGTATCCGTTCCAGCCACTCGCTCACGGCGAGTTCCTTGGGCCGATTCGATTGCCTTCGACGATGGACTACCGCCTGAGAGTTGGCGATCAGTTGTCTTTCGTCTTTATTGACTCTCCGACACAGTTAGTTGGCAACTATCGCTTGATGGTGGGCGACGAAATTGCCATTGATTCTGCGACCGATCCCTCCATTCGCATGGGCGATGTACAGCAAGGCCGAGGTCCGGCAATTCAACCTGATGGCAAAATCACCTTCAAATTTTTGGGCGAGGTCGAAGCGGCCGGCTTAACGATTCCGCAGCTACGCCACAACTTGGAAATCCGATATAAGGATTTCATCCAAGAGCCATCCATTGACATTACGCCAATCAAAACCAATTCGCTGAAGTCTGCGATCCTAAACTCAGTCGATGCTCGCGCGGGTTCGGGCGGTCAGAATTGGGTTGACACAGTGCATGCTGACGGCACCGTGCGCTTACCAAAAATTGGCGCCATCTGCGTCCTAGGCATGACGGTTGATGAAGTGAAACGAGAAATCAATCTTCGTTTCGGTCGCATCGTATCGGGTCTGGAGGTGGAACCGAAAATTGCTTCTGAGGCACAGCACTTCGTGTTTATCACCGGAGAAGTCGCTTTGCCAAATCGTTATCAGTTGCTGGGCCCAACTTCAGTTACACAAGCCCTAGCACTGGCCGGTGGTCACAGACTTGGCGGGAACTTGCGCCAGATCGTTATTTTCCGCTATGCCGAAGACTGGCGACTGCTTGCGACTTGCGTTGATCTCAAGGGCGCGATTCTTGGGAAAGAGCCAACTCCAGCCGACAATATTTGGTTGCGAGATAGCGACACGGTGATTGTTCCTCCAGCGCCAATCAAGCAGTTTGGCAACTTCGTTAAACTAGTCTTCACCGACGGTGTGTACGGGGTCTTCCCGTTCAACGGACTGTCGATCACGCAGTTTCAAGGTGGGTCGGTTAGTGCAAACTAACATTGCTAAATCAAAACGTCGCGAAGCAATTGTTCATTATTATAGTAACCCCGCTGCGTTAGCGAGTGATCAGACGCCCCTCGCTGACGCTTCGGGTTACTATCGAAACCGAATTTCTCGTGGCAGTGAATACATTTCCCCGTCCAAATTGCTTCACAGCATCTAACCAGAGTAGCTCGCTGCGCATCGCAACCCTGGGCTATGTTGCGTAACTCCTTCAGCGTAGCAACCCTGAAATTTGATTCTGACACTCCACCGGTGACGCGTCCAGATCGAATATTAACAAGGGGCCTCCACTAGTCAGGCTGGCCGGCGAGATCGCTCAGCACTCCACAAACTATTTTCATGAGTCGTGGACCGGCCGAATTGCCGACATCCAAGACTTCTTCATGACTGGTTGTAGATGGCAACTCAGTTGATGCAACATTGGTGATTACGGAGCAACCAACGGCGGCTTGATGATTTTGAAAAACAACAACCTCGCACTTTTTCGCCCTGACTCGCCGCCGCTCAAAATGCCAATTTCTACCTTCAAAGAAGACGCCAACGGCAACATCTGGGTC
>JANNNN010000030.1:0-10342 GCA_031398555.1 Planctomycetia bacterium
TGTAACCTACTCTAACACGACTCCAACAACGATTTTGGATGTGGCCACCGTCACGTCAACCATCATTGTTAGTAATTTTACCAATTCGATCGTTGACGTTAATGTTCGAATCAACATCACCCACACATTTGATAGTGATCTTGCACTGACCCTAATTTCACCAACTGGGTTGCGAGTTCCATTGTTTTCGGGCGTGGGAGGGAGTGGCGACAACTTTGTCAATACAGTCTTGGATGATGAAGCCGCAACAGCCATAACTGCCGGAACTGCGCCTTTCACCAATTCATTTCGACCTTCTGGGTCGCTGTCGGTGCTAGACGGAGCCAGCGCTAACGGACTTTGGACACTAGAAATTGTCGATAACGCTCTAGGTGACGTCGGTACACTATCCAATTGGCGCCTCGATATACTCGACGGCGAGCAATCAACGATTACACGTCCTAACGGATTCTATGCATTCGTAAATCTTCCCCCGGCGGCCTATTCTGTAAAGTCACTGCCTCCCCCGGGCTGGACCGCTGCGGGTTCGAACCTGCAAGTCGTCACGATAGCCGCTTCGACTGATTCCGTCGTTGGTCGTGACTTTGGATCCGGTCTAAACAATCGATTCTACGGTCAAGTTTTTGACGACACCAATGGCGACGGGATTTTCCAATCCAGCGAGTCGCCACGCGCAGGTCGAGTGATATTCGAAGACGCCAACGGTAACGGAACATTGGACGGAGCGATCACCTCAAACTTCGTAAATCCAACTCCCCTAGTTGTGCCAGATGTGGCGACGGTCAATTCCACGATGGTCGTGGCAGGGGTCGGCGGTTCGATCCTCGACGTCAATGTAAAAGTCAATATTACAATGACCTTTGACGCCGATTTGGATGTGTTTTTAGTTCATCCTGACGGTACCCGTATTGAGCTATTTACGGATGTTGGCGGAGCCGGAGATAACTTTACAAACACCGTGCTAGACGATCAAGCCGCTACATTGATTTCGGCTGGAGCGGCACCGTTCACCGGTTCATTCCGGCCCGAAGGGCGTCTCGCAAACCTCAACGCGAAAGGTGGAAATGGATCTTGGCGATTGGAACTGACTGACGACGCGGGAGGCGATGTCGCTACTCTCAACAATTGGGAACTTACAATCGTTGCCGGCGAAACCACAATTACAACTTCGTCCGTGGGGACTGCTTCGCTCGATTTGTCCGCTGGAAGTCACGCGATGCGTCTAGTGCCACTTGCAGGCTGGCTGAATACAGTTCCCGTCAATGGACTACGCAGTGTTTCGGCAAGCGGAGTGCCGCTGTTCGACCAACGCTACGGAACACAACTGAATGGGGCTCCATCAGTTGCTGCAAATGCTGCGTCTGTTGTCGGTCTTGAGGGAGTAACGATTGTTAATTCTGGAACGTGGAGTGACACCAATGTCGGTGATACCGTCACGCTGACAGCTTCGGTTGGCGCGATCGTCAAGAATAGCAATGGAACCTGGTCATGGAGTGTCGTTGCTCCTGACAACATTCCTAGCACAACGGTTGCCGTCACCGCTACGGACTCGCAAGGACTCAATGCAACGGTGAACTTTACTTATGCAGCCATTAATGTTGCGCCGTCGGTTGCTGCAGAAAACGCAGCCGTTTTTGGGAGTGTGCAATCGACAATTGCGAACTTTGGAACTTACGGCGATGTCCCGGCTGACACAGTTTCGTTGACTGCGTCCCTGGGTGCAATAGTCAAGAATATTAATGGCACGTGGTCATGGTCCATTGTGCCGACCGCGGTCTTCGTAAACCAAACGGTAACCATAACCGCCAGTGATGAGGACGGCGGAGTTTCAGTCGCGACGTTCGCCCTGAACGCTTTTTCGCTGGTTTCGGGTCGAACGGTTTATTACAAGGGCTCAGGCTTCGAGGCAATCGGTGGAGTTGCCGGGGCTCTCGATACTTCGAAAATCATTTTGCAGTCGGGTCCCACAAGCCTGGCTACAAGCCCCGCTAACGTTAGTAACTATATTCGCGGCATTAACGGCGTGCTCCTAGAGGTTACCGGTCTAGTGGCGAGTACTCTGACTGCCAGTGATTTTATTTTCCGTGTGGCTCCCCCTGGCGCTGCGGGCCCCGTCAATCCAAGCACTTGGGCGAACGCACCTGCTCCCTCTTTGATTTCGGTGACCGCCGGACCTGGGGCATCACAAGCACTGGTGCGTTTGGAGTGGCCCGACAATGCAATCCAAAACACTTGGCTACAAATCATCGTCCGAGCCAATGCGAATACAGGGTTGCCCTATAGCCCAGCGTTCTATTTTGGTAGCGCAATAGGCGACGCTAGACTTGATTTGATTAGCGGTGGCTATCGAACGGGTGTACCCGACCTTTCCGCCGTGCAAGCTGCCGTTTCCAGCCAACTCGTGCGGATTGACAACAATTTAGATATCGACAAGAACCGACGCGTCGGTGTGCCAGATCTATCCTTCGTGCAAAGTCATGTGGCTGCAACGGTGCTGCTGAATGATATCACGGTTCCTGGAGCAGGATCTGCGGCTGAGAACTCCACCGCTTCAACTGGGGATCGCAAAGATTCAAAATCGGGGTCGGGGTCGGGGTCAGGATCGGGGTCAGGCGGTGCGCCGCTCAACTTCCAGCCCTTCCGATTCGACTCCACTAAGCCAGTTCAGACCGATGATGACTTAGCGATCAGAGAGGCGGTTACCTTGCCACTATCGGTAGGCAAATTGGCTTCGTCACCCACAACGAACGCCTCTACACCGATTGACAACAAGACAACTGCCCCTGTCGAAGATCGATTCTTCGAAGAACTAGGCGAATTGTCGATTACATATAAAAAATCTTGAACCTTGTTTCTTCTTAAGTAACTAAGATATCAAACGAGAATCTACATCAAAGAGAAAACTATATGAAAAATGCCGCAGTATTTTTGTTTGTGCTTGTCGGAATTGTTGAACCTTCGAATGCCGCCGTTGTCTTTTTTCTGAATCCCAACAACTCGACTGTTATTCAAGGATCGACCGCGACGTTTAGCGTGTTCGTTAGATCTACTTTGGCTGGTGGGGAGCAGGTAGATGCTTTGGAAGCCAACGTGATTACGACTGCGGGAAATTTCACCGCTGGTAACACATTCCTACTGAATAATGGAGCAGTTGATTTGTCGACACCTGGTCAAGCCTTTCTGTCGAATTTCGCAGGCGGTGGATTTAACCTGACGAATGCCAATACGCTATTCGCAAACTTGAGTCTCTCCACGGTCGGTGTTGCGCTGGGAACTTACAACATTTCCTTCGACCCAGGTTCGTTGTCAGCCAATAGTCCCACCCTAGCAGGCCTGCCGGTAGTGGATGGAGGTCCGATCAACTTCACTGTTTCTGTCACCGCAGTTCCAGAACCCTCTTCAATGTTAGCGTTGGTAGGTATTATGGTCGGTGGATTTGCCTTACACCGCAAGCGCCGCGTAGCAAAAGTTCTTCCGGTAGAAGCGGCTTAACTGGATTTGATTACGTCGAGTGCGGCACGAAATTGATTTTTAGTTTTAAGAACTTGAATACCGCCGCCTTGCACGGCGAATTGTTCTGTTTTTGCGAAAAACGCGTTGCCCGAGAAAAACGCAGCCTTAGTTTCAGCCTCAGTGAGCAGCACCGGTTTACGCCGCCCAAACCAGACTTTAGCGAAAGCGTATAAATGGCCGGCCGTGGGTCGCTCGTGCTGGCCTGCCAGGTGCGACTAGGTTAACCTTGGCAGCGAATGGTCGCAACTCCGCAAACGCGAGATTCGAAAATCTCGCTGTTTCCATTTTGTACACAAAAGCTCTACAGCCACAATTACGCGCGCCGTTTCCGGGAACTGGGTAATGTTCTTACGCCGCCAGTGTGCATTCTGAAATACTCACAAGCTCAAGCGCCTAGTTCAGGCTGATAGCTTGCCTTGATTGTTAGGAACAACGATTTGGCTTGCTAAATAGGGTATGCCGAATCAGACTTGCGCTACTGAAAAACTGCGACTCCTCCCTTGTCTGTGCCGAAAATTGTGTTTGAGCTGATTCAACCAATCATCGCCGCTCCAGTACTTCCAGCATCGATTCTGCTCTTTGCATTGGTTTGTTGGAGTCTGTTTATGGTGCTGGTCGGTGCCGGATTTGGAGCCGATGGGAATTGGTCATTTCATTTCCACAATCCAATCACAAGTGTTTTGCACGGTGATCCGCCGGTGGGTTTAGGACATTCGGTTTCGAACTTGTTGGGCGAAACGCTTGGTTCATTTGTTCTTGCGCCAACGAAATGGTTGAACCTTCGCAGCGTCCCGTTCCTGATGTGGATGGGCGTTTTTACGCTCACTTGGTGGTCGGTTTCGGTGGTGTGCTGGATGGCATTAGACGAATGGCTTGTCGGATCTCCGGGACGCATAATCACGGGGCTGTTGATCGCACGCAACTTGGCTTTTGCATTACCACTGACCAAAGCGCTCACACAGCCCATGATCGGTTGGTTTGCGGACACCGGCAGTCTCGATTCGAAATCTCTGGTGGGAGCTGAAGCCGAAATCTGTTCGTTCGACGCGACGCCTGAAAACGGCCAAGCAAAATATAGAACGGGTGCGGCACCGCTACTGCTAAATATTCGTACTGACGGTCCACATCTCATCAAAGGCGCACGGGTTTGGATTACACATTACGACTCAATTAAACGAGTCTACATTGTATCGCCAACAACGACAGATTCGAAAAGTAACTCTAGCTACGGTGAATCAACATGACTCCACTCGTATTAGCAGCCACAACTCCGCAGATTGCGATGGGCCTGCTGATTTTCTTTGCATCGATCATTGTGATTGGCACGGCGTTTATCGTCGTAGCCAGTAAGTTCTATATCAAAGTAGGACCCGATGAAGCGATCGTCAAAACTGGCATGGGGGGCATGAACGTCATCATCGACGGCGGCGCGCTCGTCTGGCCGGTGATCCATCGTTACGAGAAAATGGACTTAACACTGAAGAGCTTTGAGATCGCCCGTGAGGGTGCAGAGGGTTTGATTTGTAAAGACAACATTCGGGCCGATATCAAGTGCGCGTTCTTCATTCGAGTTGACAAGACAACCGAAGAGATTAAAGAGGTCGCCCAGTCGATTGGATGCAAGCGGGCCAGCGTAGTGGAAACTTTGCGAGAATTGTTCGACGCCAAATTCTCTGAGGCTCTTAAGACGGTTGGTAAGCAGTTCGAGTTTGTGGAACTGTATGACAAGCGCGACAAGTTCAAGAACGAGATTCTCAAAGTGATCGGAACCGACCTGAACGGTTACCGCTTGGATGACTGCGCGATCGACTACCTCGAGCAAACTCGACTGGAACTGCTCAACCCTAACAATATTCTCGACGCTGAGGGCATCAAGAAGATCACTGAGCTGACGTCGAGCGAAAAAGTCAAAGAGAATCACTTTACTCGTGAACGAGAAAAGACTCTCAAGAAGCAAGACGTCGAAGCGGCGGAAGCGATCCTCGAACTCGAACGGCAGCGGATCGAAGCCTTCGAGCGTCAAAAACGCGAAGTTGCTGAGATACAAGCCCGTGAAAACGCATCGGCGGCCAAGGTTTTTGAAGAGAATCGTTTGGCCTCTGAGCGTGCCAAGATTGCGACCGATGAAGAAATTGGCATCGCAACCGAAAACATGCACCGTACGATCCTGGTCGCTCAGCGAAACAAGGAACGGACCGATGCCGTCGAGATCGAACGGATTACGCGTGATAAAACGCTCGAAGCAACAGAGCGTGAACGAGTTGTTGGGTTGGCGATTGTCGAAAAAGACAAAGCCCTTGAGATTGAGAGACGCAACATCCAGGAAGTGATTCGCGAACGTGTCATTGTTGAACGTTCAGTGGTCGAAGAACAGCAGAAGATCAAGGACACCGAAGCATTTGCGACCGCCGATCGCACCAAGCGGGTCGAAGTTACCGCGGCTGAGATGGCAGCCGAACAGTCGCTGGTACGCGAAATCAAGGCGGCTGAGGCGGCTAAGAAAGCGTCTGAGAGTTTTGCAGCAAAGATTCGAATCGAAGCCGAAGCTCATCGCGACGAAGCCGAGCAAAACGCGGCTGCTACAAAACTATTAGCCGAGGCAACCCGTGCTGAGCACGCTGCCGTAGGTCTTGCCGAGGCAGAAGTCATGCAAGCCAAAGCGGGTGCTACTCAAGAACAAGGGTTGGCCGAAGCTCGCGTGTTGCGTGAAAAATACACATCCGAGGCGCAAGGTATCACCGAGAAAGCCAAGGCTATGAAGGAAATGGATGGCGTCGGGAGAGAACACGAGGAGTTCAAGCTGCGATTGGAAAAAGACAAACAGATTGAAATTGCAGGCATTAACGCGAACAAATCGATAGCTGAAAGCCAGGCCCTTGTGATCGGTGAAGCTCTCAAGACGGCCAAGATCGATATTGTCGGAGGCGATGGGGCATTCTTCAGTCAGATCTCTTCAGCCGTCCAAGGCGGTAAAGCGATCGATCGCTTCGTGCTCTCGTCCAAAGTTGCGACTGATATCAAAGAGACGTTTTTCACCGGCAGCTCAGATCACTTTAAAGAGCAACTCGGCCGCTTGATCGATCAACTTCAATTGAAATCTAGCGATGTTCGCGATCTAAGCGTGGCGGCTCTCGTTGCGAAACTCCTCGGAGACGGTGACGCGACTATTCAGTCTCAGTTGGTAGACATCCTCGGCATGGCCGGCAACTTGAACCTGGCAAACAAACCGATCAACGGTTTGCTTATCAAGAAATAAGTCCCAGTAAACCATGACAGACAGTCTTGCAACCGGCACCTACGAAGTCCTGCGCAATCGGCTGCGCGAATCAGCTACCGAACTGCGCTCCCGATTTCAGAAGCTGAACGAAGCTCGATCTGCGGTGTTTGGCAACGTTGAAACTCGGCTGTTGGCTACAACACACGTAACTACGGAGCACAACTGCATTCCGCGTGGTCTTTTCGCCAATCAAAATCAATTGTTACTGGGCTACAACGTCCTATTTGGATTGAAAACTGATATTGCGCCAAGTGATGTGTTGTCAAAATTTCGGTACGATGGAGAGCATGCGAAGTACGAGTCGTTAGATTCGATTGTCACAAGAGAATTCGCACGCGATTTCCAGGAACTGTACAAGTACTATCGAGGCGCAACATTCTCACGTTTCTTTCAGCATGGTCCGATGCTTTACATGGTTTTTCAAATCGGAAAAACCGCGAGCAGCATCAAAGTATTCAAGTGGGCGATCGTAGACGAGCGTTTGCAGTACATCGACAATCGCAGTGAGTCCGAAGTCAAATTGCCTCCTCAGCACGCATTCCAGTGGAAACGTGCTACCCGCGATAGTCACCGTCACGGAAAACATCCTCACATCTCCATCGAGGACAAAGTATTTGTCGAGTGCGTTGGCGGTGACCTAACGATTAAGGTCGATGACAATACTGGGGACGGCTTAGGCATCTACCGCGAACCTGTAGACAGTCCCGATCAAACGCTTGACGACGCAGAAACCTACTACGCGATCCTGGGCAATCTGATTCTGCTCAAGATTCGGCCCTATCAAGAGCGAGATTTTCGATACCTCGTCTTTAGTGCTAAACGTGCGACCGTCTATCGACTCGATTCGGTCGGCGGTGCTTGCGTTCTGCTACCCGATGATCACGGCATTATGTTCCCAAACGGGTTCGTGCTGCAAACCGGTGAAGTTAAACTGTTCGATCATGGACTGGCGGGACTATCGTTTGAGCGTTTGATCAAATCGCCCAATGGTGAAGATTTTCTATTCCTATTCTTCCAAGCCGAAACCGGCACACTCCTGCAACTTCGCTACAACCTGATACGTCAGGAAGTTGATACTCCGCTCGTCTGTCACGGTCAAGCATTCTTTGAAAATGGAAACATGCTGACCATGCGAGCCAGTGACACTCCGCAAAAACACCATGCATTGCAAGTGTGGCAGACGCCGTTCACTGGTACCAACTTTGTTCCGGCGGTACAGTCTGATTCACTTTTATTCAAAATCGGCAACCATGACCTAGTACGAGGTATGGCAGAGTGCCAAGAACTGCTGACCTTGGTCGATAAAGATGAATCGTATGCAGACCTTTACGCGGATCTAGCAAAACGAGCAACCGATCTGCTCGATGGCTACTTTTGGTTAGATCGCGACGAAGCAATGAAATTGGCGGAGCCGATTCAACTGATTCGTGCAACCGCGTCAGCGGCTGTCGATGAGTTTGAAAAGGTTGTAAGAGTTCGCAACGAGACCAACGCAACGCTTGCCAAAGTAGAAAATGACACAACCGAGATCGTTAAAGCGATCGAACGATCGCGGTTTGAGCAAGTTGCCGATTTCGTTGAGAAATTAGCGTCCATACGAGCTCAGCGGGGCCAAGCCGTCCAGATAAAAGGCCTGAAATACATCGACCTGGAACGTGTCGCGAAGATAGAGTTGCTCCTGGGCGAATCTGCGGATCGGGTTGGCGTACGCTGTGTTCAATTTTTGCTCGAACCCGAGTCGCTAAAGCCTTATTCAACGCAAATCGACCAGCTGGGCGCTGAAGTTCCAAAGATCGATGCATCCGCGGCCGCGAAACAGCTAGAAGGTCAGTTTTCTGAGATCGGCAGTTCGCTCGAACTATTAATCGAAACCGTCTCGCAGCTCAGAATTGATGACCTGGCCCAACGCACCAACATCATCGACCGCATAGGCGACTGCTTAGCGCAGCTGAATCGCGTCCGATCAACGTTGAAAATGCGAATGCGAGATTTAACCACTCGCGAGCTCGCGTCTGACTTTTCATCAAACTCGAAACTGCTCGATCAAGCGACCGCAAGCGCGCTCGATGTCGCTGAAACACCTGAGGCCATCGACGGTGCGCTGACGCGATTATTGATGCAAATCGAAGAGCTAGAGGGGCGGTATGCTGATTCAGAAGATTTGCTGATGAGGCTGACCGAAAAACGTCAAACGCTGTGCGATCTATTCGAGACACGACGTCAGCAAGTGGTCGAAGTCCAGAGTCGACGAGCGAATTCGCTGGTCGCCGCAGCGGACCGCATCTTGACGGGCATAGCGTCCCGCTCCGCAAGAATTGAGGCCCCGGCGGAACTGCTGGCCTACTTTGCGTCGGATCTCATGGTTGAGAAAGTTCGCAAGATTGCAGACCAACTCACTGAACTTGGCGATTCCGTTCGCTCCGACGATGTGCAGTCGAAACTGAAGTCAATCTCCGACGATTCGATGCGCCAACAGCGCGATCGCCGTGAGTTGCTTAGCGACGGGAATCGCACGATTCGACTTGGACAGCACACATTCAGTGTCAATCACCAGCCGATTGAGCTCACGACGGTCGTGCGCGATAGCCACTTGAACATCCATCTTACGGGAACTCAGTACTATCAGCCGCTGGTGGATCCGGCTCTTGATAACTCGAGTGATTTGTGGGACCAGTCGCTGCCAAGCGAATGCTCGGAGGTCTATCGTGGCGAGTATCTAGCATATCAGTTAGCTAGAGAACTACACGCCGCATCGGAGTCATTCGGAATTCGTGAATACTTAGCGCTTGATACCATCGAGCAAGTTGCCTGGGTTCGAGACCGCATGCAGACGAGATATAGTGAAGGATATATTCGAGGTGTTCACGATCAGGACGCGGCCAAGATCTTGACTGAGTTAATGTCGATGGAACAATCGCTAGGGTTGCTCGCTCATTCGCCGCAGTTACGCGGCTTGACTTGGTACGTCTGGAACAATCTTGTACCCGAAGAGCGCCGGGCGGAGCTTGAGCGGTGGGTACAATCGCTGGCTACGGTTGACCGGCTATTGCCGAACCATTCGCAGAGTCGTGAGTGTGCGGCGGCAGTGAGGGATGAACTCGCCGAACATGGCAGCGAGCTATTGGCCACTGCGGCATTGAGTACTGGGGCACGGGGTACTGGGGCACAGGGTACTGGGGCACAGCGTTCAGAGACAGTCCCTCGTCGCGAGCCTTTCGACGGCGCGAAGTCGCAGGACTCTGTCGGGTCTATACACTCAGTTAGCGAGGATGCTACGCTCTACCTGATTCAAGAACTGCGTGCAGTCAACGGCCAGCAAGTCGGTGCTTCGTACAGTCCAAGAGCTATTCATTTGCTGCAGTTATTCCGGCATCATATCAGCGCGGAAGGCTGGCAAACTCTCCAGAAAACACTGCTGTCGCACAGTCAAGAACCGCGTCAACTGTGGTTTACCGCGGTTAAAGCGGTCGATGCATTTCTCGATTTCCACCTTAAACGCGCCGCAGAAGCGGAACTTGACGACACTCGAAATTATCGAGAAGAGATTGCAGG
>JANNNN010000776.1:0-1905 GCA_031398555.1 Planctomycetia bacterium
TTGCCCAGCAACACCGCCTCGGTCAGCGCACCCGAGTAATCGAAATTACACAGCGTGGGCGAACCGTCGCGACACGCTTTGAGCCACTCGCGATGATGACCGATCGACTTTTCAATCGTCTTTGGAGGTGCCTTGAAGTCCGCGAATTTTTCAGTTGGGAACAACTTGTACTTACCGTAGTCGGCAAACATCTTGCCTTGAGTTCCAATAAACATCACGCCGCTCGCTGGCACGCGTTCCCCGGCAACTTCCTTTGGAATCATCGAGCCATCGTACCAAGTGAAATTCAGCGCTGGCATCGTTCCACGAGCTGGGAATTTGTAACGTACGGTCAGTCCTTGAGGAGCCGTCTCGGGATGAACTGGTGGTCCTTCGGCTTCGACGGAGATTGGATGACGCAAGTTCAGTGCCCAAAATGGCAGGTCCATGAAGTGGCAACCCATGTCACCCAGCGTCCCTTGTCCGAAGTCCCACCATCTACGCCATTGAGCGGGATGATATCGTCCAACGGCATAAGGTCTCACGGGTGCTGGTCCGAGCCATAGGTCCCAGTTCAATGTCGCTGGTGGTGCGTCAGCTTTCTCTGGCCGATCGCCTCCGCCCCATTCTTTGCCGACCCAAACATGCACATCGGTGACATCGCCAATCACACCCGCTTGAATGATTTCCACAACACGTCGATAGTTGTCTTCAGCATGAATTTGCGTGCCCAGCTGAGTCGCAAGGTTTTTCTTCTTCGCTTCCGTTGCAATGTATCTGGCCTCTGCAACAGTATGCGTCAGCGGTTTTTCACAGTACACATGCTTGCCCGCGCGAATAGCACGGATCGAAGCCGGTGCGTGATTGTGGTCGGCAGTCGCAACAAGTACAGCATCGATCTTGTCACGTTCGCGATCGATCATTTCTCGATAGTCCGAGTAAGGTCGAGCTTGAGTGTGTTCGCCGAGCGCGCGATCTAGCAGCGTCTTATCGATATCGCAAAGAGCAACGATGTTCTCGTGCTTGATTTCTTGAATGTTATCGCCCGCTCGATTGGCAGTACCGACAACAGCAAGATTCAATTTTTCGTTGGGTGACTTGCTTTGAGCCACTGCGGTGCTGGTAAAGTAACCGGTGCTCGCCGCTGCCGTCGTGGCTGCGGTGACCTGCAAAAAGCGACGTCGCGAAGTTTGCGAATTACGACTCGGCATTTAGTACTCCCGTGGGCATCAAGAAAAAACTAGCATTAGGTAGGAATGCGGTGCACTGCATAGACTGCCAGCGCATCCGGCGAGAATTTGGGCTTCATGCTAAGCTGCCGAACACCCAAAATGCAAGTCACTAACGGCACAAACGGACAATAAAAAAATACCAGCGAACCCACAATCTGGGAATTGCAGCTTAGATGCAAAGGGCTCGGTGGTTAGGTGGAAACGCTGGAGCGTTTGAGTGGTCTTTCCAATCCTTTGCATCGAGTGGAGCGTCAAGATCAAATCTTAGGATCAGCCGGAGTGCGCTACCGAGAGCGTCCCGCTGAGAA
This sequence comes from Planctomycetia bacterium, assembly GCA_031398555.1. Lineage (GTDB taxonomy): Bacteria > Planctomycetota > Planctomycetia > Pirellulales > Pirellulaceae > Aureliella. The sequence goes on from JANNNN010000776.1 coordinate 1,520, forward strand.
ACTTTGAACGGATAGTTGTTAGTGCAGTGGTTCAGTCTTATCAGCCGGAACGCGTTAGAGAGCGTCCCGCTTAAAAACGCAGGGAAAACGCGACTTTTCAAGCGACTGATCAGCCGGAAGGCGTTAGCCTCCGGTTGGAGACGTAACCGGAGGCTAACGCCTTCCGGCTGATAAGACTAAACCAACGTAACGACCATGATCGTAAGCGGGACGCTCTCGTTAGCGTCCGGTTGTGGCTGAAGGCCCTCGGCTAACGTCTTCCGGCTGATCAGTCACCTATAAATGATAGAGTCAACCCTAAAATTTAATCTTGACGCGCCTTAGTCCGCATCATGACAAAGATCTTGCGATCAGTCGCGAGGTAAATGGATGCAGGCGTAGGGATC
>JANNNN010000062.1:0-6346 GCA_031398555.1 Planctomycetia bacterium
CGCTGGTCGTCGTCATCGGACAGTGGGACTACCGACGACTCGTTGCGAAACACAGCTGGTGGTTGATAGCTAAACTCGATTTCTGCGCACAACAACCGGATCAGCAAATCGCTTCGAAGTTCGTCCTCAACTTGTTTAAGATACGGTTCGTATGCCGAAGGTCGAAATCCGGACCAATTTTCACGAAACCCCCTTTCAAGCTCAGCTAGCATTAAGTCCATGCTGCACCACCTGGGGGATTGTTGAAATCACGAAACAAGGGCTAACTCCAACGCCATTAAAGGCATTTGATCTCAACAAAAATCAGCCCCATGACTTTTCGTTGAATTGAAACCAAATGGCGGGTATTCGAATATCTCAATTAAAAAACTTTCGCGAATGGTGCAATGCGGCACCTCCAACCATTATGCGACAGTCGAACCGCATTGCAAGCGTTTCTCGGGATTGACATTGCATCTGCGCAGCCAAATTTCTAATGTTGGGGGGCGCTATCGTACGTGCACAATCCGGTAAATACCGCAATCGCAATGATCAGCATAACCATTCAATAAAGTGCGTCAGCAAACGGACGTGTTACGCATACCCCCCCACGCTCGTAAAACTATACAAAACTCCGCAAGTGGGTGGTTTCCGCTAGCGTTCCCACTGTATTTAATTGTATTTCGGGCGACCTTTAGGATCGGGAAGTTTCTGCCAGTAGGGTTGATCCTGCTGCTCACGGTCGGTTGTGCTTCGCAAAAGTACTTGATCCTGCGCGACAGCCCCGCGAACCCTTTGGCGATTCCTCTCCAGCTTACCAGTAGCTCTGGGCCACAGATCAGTGCCCGCACTAAGGAATTACTCCGTCGATACGCGTTAGGTGAACAATACGAGAAAGACCCTGCGAAGTGTCTTGAAAACCTCCAGCAGCTGCTTGATGTCGAAGTCGACAGCGAGTTGGTTTATGGCGTTAGCGAAATGGCCTACATTCTTGGCCAACGGGCCGAGAAAAATCACGACGTCGCGTTAGCGCTCGATATGTATGGCGTCGCAGTCAGCAACGCATACATGTTTTTATTCTCCGGTGAATTCGATACGTCGCGAAATCCCTACGATCCGCAGTTTCGAGGAGCTTGCGATTTGTACAACGGCTCACTAGAGTCATCTCTTCGTTTGGTCAATGCCAAGGGTCAACTAAAACCAGGCTCTAGCTACGAAGTAACGACCGGTAAACAAACCTACCAAGTCGCAACTATTTCGCGAGGTAATTGGCGAAATGAAGACTTTGAACGCTTTGAATTTGTTAGCGAGTTCGAGCTGGATAAACTCGTTGGTACAGGTACTACTTACGGGATAGGTGTCCCGCTGATCGCCGTTCGCAAAGCAGGCGATCCCGATGATCCGCGCGAGAAATACTATCCAAAAGGTTTAAGCTTTCCCGTTACAGCGGTGCTTCGCGTTGTTAAGCCCGGTTCGATGCCAGGTCACGGTGCCATGCATCGCCATCATTGCGTATTGGAGTTGCATGATCCGCTCGCGGCCCGCGACCTGCAGATCGCCGACCGACTTGTACCGATGCAATCTGATCTCAGCACTTCGTTAGGATTCTTCCTCGACAGCAAACAGTTTCAGGAAAAAGATCAGCCGACCTTCGGACTAACAAATCCTCGCAAGGCTCAAGAACATCGAGGCATATTCATGTTAGAGCCGTTCGATCCAAGTCGAATACCAGTTCTTATGGTCCACGGCCTTTGGTCTAGCCCCAGTACCTGGATGCCGATGTTCAATGACCTGCGCAGCTTCCCTGAGCTCCGAAAAAACTATCAATTTTGGTTTTACCAGTACCCGACTGGCCAACCGTTCTGGTTAAGTGCTACACAGTTTCGCGCCGACTTGAACAAGCTGCGCGTCGAACTCGATGCGGATCATCGGTACCCAGCATTAGATCAAGCCGTTCTTGTGGCCCACAGTATGGGTGGTTTGGTCAGTCGAATGCAGACGATCGATTCCCGTGATCAGTTTTGGAAAATTTTGAGCGACGAACCGTTCGAAAAAGTTCAAGGTGAGCCTGAGATGATCGCTGGCCTACGCGAGGCAGCCTTTTTCCACCCCAATGAATCCATTCGCAAAGTGGTAACCATTGGCACTCCGCTACGCGGCAGCGAATACGCAAATAGCACCACCCGCTGGGTGAGTCGAAAGGTAATCAAGTTGCCGACAATTATGGTGCAGACCGGCAAGGCCCTAATCACTCAAAATCCAGGCCTCTTCCAAAACACGGAATTGCTTACAACAAGCACAAGCATCGATTCGCTAAGCCCCGATTCACCGGTCTTCCCAGCGATGCTGCAGGCTCCTCACGCACCTTGGGTTACGTACCACAACATCGTCGGAATGACACCCACTAAAAAGTTCTTTCAAGAAGTTGAAGCGACCGGAGATGGCGTCGTCAGCTTTGAGAGCGCGCATGCCGACGATGCCGTTTCAGAAGTTGTTGTCGCCGACAAACATCAAGATATTCATCGCAACCCAAAGTCGATCTTGGAAGTCCGTCGGATCCTGATCGAGCACTTGACGTTTCTGCGAGCTGAGTTCCGCGCCGACCAGTTGGCAGCCGCCGGAGCAAGCAGCAAGTTGCAGAACTCCCCCGAAAACCAGATCGATTTCGCGTTTAAAGCCGACCCAACGGCAGAAGCGATTCAGAGCATTCAAATGATCGGGGTTCCCAAGCGGCCCGCGCCGGGAAATTTGATGGATATGTCCCCCGCAATCAAGCCACGTAACGGCACCTCTCGCAAATCGCCCAGCCTCTAGCCGCCGATATCCAACAACCGGCCATTCGCTACAATAGTCGCGTGTGTCCAGACCCACGTAGCTGGTTTCGTTAAAAACCGGTGGGCAGGTTGCTACCGCAATCCTTTCAAATGAACACAACTCCAATCCGGGTTCTCAGGAATCCGGCTACACGATTATGTACACCGATCCGGATTCTCACGAATCCAGCTACATCCACATCCGAATCCTGCAACAAGAATAGATGGAAAAACATGAGTGAGGATTCGAATTTCGCAACCCAAAACTCAAGCGGAATTGCCATGGTGGGAGTCATCATGGGCAGCCGTTCAGACTGGGAAACGATGCAATCTGCGGTCGAAGTGCTCGACGAGCTGGGTATAGCAAGCGAACACCGAGTTGTGTCGGCACATCGCACGCCGGAGTGGATGTTCGAGTACGCCCGCGACGCCGAATCGCGGGGCTTGAAAGTAATCATTGCCGGAGCTGGCGGTGCGGCGCATCTGCCTGGAATGGTCGCCTCTTGCACTCTCCTTCCAGTGCTCGGTGTGCCCGTCCAGAGTCGCGCACTTCAAGGCTTGGACTCGCTGCTGTCGATCGTCCAAATGCCGGGCGGTATCCCAGTTGGCACGTTGGCCATCGGCGCTGCGGGCGCAAAAAACGCTGGCTTACTTGCGGCCAGAATACTCGCAACCCATGACAAGGTCCTGCGCGATCGACTAGCCGACTGGGCCAACAAACAGACTCAAGCGGTGATGGACGACAACGTTCTTTAAAATGAGCTTAGCAAACCGGCACTTCATCTCGCGAAGTTCGGCACAAGTGTTTTCGACTTATCACAAAATCATTCTCGGCCAATCTAAACAAGCATGACCGACCGCACATCGATCTCCTCAAGGAACCGTTCCATTCAGCCCGGTAGTTGGTTGGGTGTATTTGGAGGTGGCCAACTTGGTCGGATGTTCACGCACGCTGCCCAGCGATTGGGTTACCACGTTGCGATTTGGGAACCTGAAGCCAATTGTCCAGCAGCTCAAGCCGCCGATCGCCACCTGCAACCAGCCAGTCCCGACGAAGAAGTGGCCGCCGCAAGCGAACTGGGGGTTTTGTGCGACGCAATTACGATCGAATTTGAAAACATCAATTCCGGTTATTTGAGGACCGCGGCACTCACATCTCGAGTCTGTCCCGGGGCTGAATTCTTGCAGATTTGCCAAGACCGCGTGCTCGAGAAGTCTTCGCTCTCCCAAGCCGGTTTTCCAACAACTCCTTTCCTTCCAGTGCAGAATCCATCGCACGTCTCTCAGGCTATCGACGCATTCGGAACACCCATCGTCCTCAAAACGGCTCGAAGTGGTTATGACGGCAAGGGCCAAGCCGTCGTCCATAATCGCAACGAAATCCGCGCAACATTTGAAAACCTCGATTCAAATCACTTAATCGCCGAAAAGTGGATTCCCCATCAAGCTGAAGTTTCTATGATCGCCGCGCGAAATGCTTCCGGCCAGATCGAATGCTACCCGCTTGTTGAAAATGAACACGCCAACCACATTCTGGATGTATCGCGCTGCCCCGTTCAACCAAAACTCCTCAGCTTGCAATCACAGGCGACTGAAATTTGCCGTGGCATCGCAGCGCGTTTCGACGTCGAGGGCCTGTTTTGCGTCGAGTTCTTTGTGGACGCGCGAGGCGAATTGCTTATCAATGAAATTGCTCCACGACCGCATAACTCGGGCCACTTGACCATTGAAGCATTCGACTGCAGCCAGTTCGAGCAACAAGTGCGTGCGATGTGCAATTTGCCCCTGGCACGGCCAGTTCAATTGCGTCCGGCTGCCATGTCCAATTTGCTCGGGGACGTTTGGTCGGCAGGCGAGCCGGATTGGAATGCGGCTCTGGTGCAGCCATCTGTTCATTTGCATCTCTACGGAAAATCGCAAGCAAGAGTGGGACGCAAAATGGGCCACGTCACCGTACTTGACGACGATGCTGAACACGCCGCCGATAAAGCTCGTGAGATTCGCAAGACGCTTGTCGAACGGTAGTTTTACATAGAGCGCACAAGTGACAGCCGATACAAATCGAATTCGTTTTTGGACGTCTTGCGATTGTTAGTTTCAGATGATGCTGAACGTGGCGGATGCTGCCAGTATCCGAGCTGACTCTAGCAGCGTCAGCCCCGTACCAGCCCCGTACCAGCCACTCTGTGTTTTCGAAGGTCCTACCGTCGGCTTTTTCCGCCACCCTTACTGGAGACGAATCGCATGCCGTTGACTCATTCACAATTGCTACAAATGAAGCGCTGGAACACTCCTACGATCTACAACGGATGGGAACAGATAACCACTCTCGACGCCGCAGCGCCGGTTTGCAACATCGACGAGACCAAAGACTTCATGCCTCAGATGGGGCCGATGGTGGGTTACGCAGTTACCGTTGTGATCGAGCCGAGTGAAGGTAAACACAAAGCGGATAATCCCGCTGGCTGGAGCGATTACCGCAAGTATGTCGCTAGTCTGCCAGGACCAAAAATCGTCGTTGTTCAAGATATGGATCGACCGCGGGTGATTGGTTCATTTTGGGGCGAGGTCAACGCTAATATTCATCGCACATTGGGTTGCGTCGGCACAATAACTGACGGTGCCGTTCGCGATTTGGATGAAATGAGCAACGCCGGTTTTAAAGCACTCGCCAGACGCCTGTGCGTCGGTCATGCACACAGCGTTCCCGTCCGATGGGGAACGCAGGTTGAAGTTTTTGGAACTTGCGTTGATCCTGGTCAATTGATCCATGCCGACAAGCATGGTTTTATTGTGATTCCAAAAGCCGATGAAGCCGAGTTGCTCGAAGCGGCTCGTTTCATGGACTTCAACGAATGTGAAACACTGATCGCCGCAGCTCGAAGCGCCGCAGGCCAGTCGATGCCCGAAACTCTAGCCAAGATCGATGCCGCCGCCGGACAATTCGCCGCCGCTACAAAAGCACGTTTCGCCTCGCACACACGTCTCGCCTAGCACACCTGCGTCGCTGGTTTCGTAAGAAACCGGTAGACAGGCTAAAAACACTCACACCCAGAAGACAACCGAAATGCAGAAACCGGATTCTCACGAATCCAGCTACTTGCCCCAGCGCGGCTTCGCATGATTGCATTCGTCGCTGGTTTATGGCAGATTGACGCTCACAACACCCCACTTCTCGGAGACTCATGATGGCAATCGAACGACGTGATTTCGTAAAACTTGGCATCGCTAGCAGCGTCGCAACAGCACTGGCAAACCGGGCAGCTGCAGCTTGGGCGGCTGACGATCAAGCCCTGCCGATTGTCGACACACATCAACACTTATGGGACTTGCAACAATTTCAACCCCCGTGGTTGAATGGGGCCGATGCAAAGATCTCGGCCAAGCATGACATGAACAACTACTTGAGTGAAACCGCGGGCTTGAACGTCGTCAAGGCTGTTTACATGGAAGTTGATGTCGCCCCAGCGGATCAGAACAAGGAGGCGGATTATGTGCTATCGATCATTGCCGCGAAAAAGTTTCCTACCGTTGCGGCGGTGATCTCGGGACCG
>JANNNN010000099.1:0-2213 GCA_031398555.1 Planctomycetia bacterium
GAACATTCTTTGCCCTGTAGCTGAGCCGTAATGCGGTCCGAAATCAGCTCAAAATCCAGCGCTTGGCTGAGCTTTGCCGTCGAACCGCTCAAGCAATCGGAGATCTGCCCCATCATGTACTTTGAATCGGCGATGATCAAATAGTCATCGACAAACGCGACACAAATTTCAGGCTGACGAACAACAGAATCCGAACCTTGATTCCCGCCGCGACTGCCGACTTTCACGACTCTCGCGGTCAATTTCCCAAAGTTCTCGGTCGATACCTCAGTTCTCGCTTCAACTAGTTCAAACAACTTTGGGATCACATTGTTCTTAACGTATTCGGCATTCTTCATTTTGACTGCGTAAAGGTTTGATCCGCTGTTGATTGTAACTGGACGCACAAAGCCTTGCAAAAGTGTGAAACGTCCATCGAGATTCTCCAGCACGTCCTTTCGCAAATCAAATTGAAGGCGATCATTGGCTCGGGCAAGAACTTCCTTTTCAAACGCTTCCGGTCCGCGAAACTGATTAAAAAGCTGCTCGATGGCTTTAAGCGTGGACGCCACGTCCCAGTTAATCGTACTGTAGCCGGCCACCGACTCGGGGACCCAATCCTCGGGAGTAGTCGAACCAGATTTCGGACGCAACAAACCTAAGATCGATCGCCGCGGGCTTTCCAACGAAAGATGCAAGTGTGCGATCGAATCAAAATCAGGCGGAGCCACAATCCAACTTCCGCCGACACCTTGAATGCCATCCAAACCGAAGGCTGGAAGCATCGCCAGAACCATCGATGACGTCGCTGTGCTCGGAGTGAATTGCCGAACGATGGCCATTGGATCGGCGTAGAAAGACAACTGCGGTCGTTCACCCTGAGTTCCCACACACCGTGAGAGTATTCCAGTGAAACGACGATTGTCGGCTAAACTACTCCATTCACCGGCGGTCCCCAACCAAACAGCGGCCAGTTGCTCCAAGTAATTAGGATCAGTGCTGGCAATCATCACCCCGTTATCAATGAAGTAGCCAAAACTTTCACGCTCGCGGTTGGAGTTTTGGTAGCGATGCAATGTCAATCGATCCATTACTTTTTGACTATGCTGCATGTCGGCTGACATCGATTTTTCCAGCCGTTCGAGCATGACTTGAACTCCAGCGATCTCTTCGCCAGCATCCAGCAACATGACGATGGCGGGCTCTTCAAGCTGGATGTTAACGGTCGTTTTCTCTGCTGATTGCTTGCGGGTCGCTTTCGCAGCGGACTTGTCGCTTGGCAATAAAGCAACGGCAAACTCGCCGTTTGGAATCGATAGCAGTTCGTCAAGATTCAACCCGATGCTCTCTTGCATCTGAGCCGTACTATTGACCAAAGTTCCGTAGAACTCCGCAAAGATAGGCTTCAAGTCCTCATCATTTCCCAGTTTTCCGAGCGAGCTCCTTTTCAGATCTTCGCGCAATTTCGCAACGTTGTCGATCCGCACATAAGCGAGTGTCTTCTCTGGAAACAGCTGTGGAGCGGTCAAGCGTGGCGCTTCCTGCGCCAAGCCCCGTTGTCCTACCAAAAAAACTACACTTAGTAGAAAACCCACCGCCTTTGAGGGACTGAACTGCATATTACTGCTCCATGTAAGTCAATTAGAAACGAGCCGGTTATTAATTAGGCAGGCTTTTCCCAACGGAAAATCGGATCGGTCAGTAAAACCATTACGAAAAGTGATACACTCGTGCACGGCGGTGAAGTGAGCCGATGAGCGTGTACGAAGCCTATTTTACCGAACTCTGTTTTAACTACATGTTCGTAAACCCTAAGTATATCTTGGAATTTTGAAGAATTCTCCCGGTAAGTACCAAAACGTAGGCTCGGGGCTAGAGTTCAATAGAGGGTGTTGAGCGAACTAGCACGCTGGACTTAAATTCCGCAGACTAAACGATCTGCAACGGGGAGCATCAAATGGCCGCTAAAAAAATTCGTAGTGTTCAATCGCCCCGAAAACTTCGCAAAAGCGTTCGAATTGCACTTCGCATCATAACAGCGGCTGGGTTAACGCTGGGTGTTTCAGATTGTGCCTTTGCCCAGTTTGGTCAAACCGGCGGACTTGGTCAGACCGGCGGATTTGGGCAAACCGGTGGTTTTGGACAGACCGGGCAAATCGGAGGTACAGGGTTAGGTCAAACTGGACAGGCCGGTGGATTAGGACTCGCGGACGCACTGACCGGCGGTCTTGGGC
>JANNNN010000104.1:0-6195 GCA_031398555.1 Planctomycetia bacterium
AGAAAATCCCGGGGTTTGGGGCTGGCCCCATCGCTCCTGTACGCTCCCTCAGCAAGGGCGAATCGGATAAAAAATTGCAATTTTTTGAAACAGCCCTTGCCCTAAACTAACACCGTCGCTCTCCTCAGTACTCTGTGGAGAGGGGGCCGGGGGATGAGGAGTCAAAAAACTTGCTTTACTAATTAGCTAAAGGAGCAAAAGGCGACACTGCTGCGTCGTTGTCTACGCAAGAACACCGTCGATCACCTGCCCGTGGACATCGGTTAGTCGTCGATTGATTCCATTATGGTAGTAAGTCAGTTTTTCGTGGTTGAGACCGAGTAGGTGCAGAATCGTTGCGTGGAAATCGGGAATGGTTACTTTGTTCTCGCCGACAAAGTAGCCGATCTCATCGGACGTCCCGTACTGGAATCCTTTTTTAACGCCAGCGCCTGCTAGGAAACACGTAAACGCTGTTGGATGGTGATCGCGACCAGGCGAACCGATCCCTTGAGTCGCCGGACTGCGTCCAAACTCAGTGGACCAAACGAATAGCGTGTCTTCGAGCATGCCGCGTTGCTTTAGGTCTTTAATCAGCGCAGCAACCGGTTTGTCCATCGTGGCGGCTTGGTTGTCGTGGTTTTCCTTAACGTTTTCATGGCCATCCCAATTGATACGCGGCGAACCAAAGGAACCACCGTTAAGAATTTGAACGAAGCGCACGCCGCGTTCTAGTAGACGCCGCGCGGTCAAGCAATTTCTCGCAAAGCCTTTGTTAGCTGGCTCATCGATGCCATACATCCGCTGCATGGTCTCGGATTCATTGGCTAGATCCGTTGCGTCGGGAATGCTCATCTGCATCCGAGCGGCCAATTCGTAGGAGCGAAGTCGCGCAGCGAAAGCTGTGTCACCAGCATTCGCCTCGGAGTACTCCCTGTTCATGGAAGCGAGCAGTCGCATGTCTGCTGCCCGTGCAGATGTCGACAAACTTTCTGGCGTGTGCAAATCAGGGACGGGCTCCGAAGAATTCGTACGGAATGCCACTCCTTGATGATTAGCTGGCAGAAAGCCGCTCGTCCAGTTGATCGAACCGCCCGCAGGCAAGCCGCGTGGGTCCGGCAAAACAACAAACGCCGGCAAGTTTTCGTTCTCGGTTCCTAAACCATAACTCAACCACGAACCCATGCACGGAAAGCCGTTAAGCGTAAAACCGCTATTCATTTGAAAGGCGGCCGGAGTATGGTTGTTACTCTTCGCATACATCGAATGGATAAAGCAAACATCATCGACGCAGCCTGCAAGGTTCGGCAGCAGGCTGCTAACCCATGCGCCTGACCTGCCATGACGATTGAAATCATAAACGTTCTTCATTAGCCGACCGGGTTGTCCGAAAAATCCCAGGTTCTCGCCTTTGCCTTCCATTGTTTGACCATCCATGCGTTCCAACTCGGGCTTGTAATCAAACGTATCCAAATGACTAACGCCACCAGCACAGAATACTTGAACGACACGTTTTGCTTTCGGCGCAAAGTGAGTCGGGAGGTTGGAACCTAAGCGTGGCTTCGAGGAATCGGCAAGCGAGTCGCGATTGAGCATCCAGGCTAACGCGATCGCTCCAAGTCCACCACCCGCATTCCAAAGAAAGTGACGACGCGGCAGTGGTGCGAAACTATTATCGGACATAAATAAACTCCGTTGAATTGAGCAGGGCCCAGCAAACACTTTTCAAGTCATGTTCATTGACTGCTACGATCGCCCGTGCAGCTTCTTCTTTGTTCGGCCCGCGACCTAAGATTAGCTTATAAGCATAATCTATGGCGCGGTTGATGTCTTCGTTCGATTCTTGCAAAGCTCGTTCCGCGAATCGTTTGCTCATTCTCTGAACAAAGGGGTTGTTCATCAACTCGAGTGCTTGCAAAGGAGTCGTTGTCACACTGCGACGCGGCGTCTTCACACTTGGGTCGGGGCAGTCGAAAGCATCAAGGAGCGGATCTTTTCCACTATTCACGTTGATACGATAAACGGTGCGTCGATTAAATTCAGGTTCGTCGCGATCGACGGGCGTATAGAAAGTTGCATTGAACTCCGTCGTTGTGAAAGGCCGGAAGCTAGGACCGCCTGCTTTGGGATTCAGTTGTCCACTCACGACCAACATTGCATCACGCACTGCTTCAGCTTCAAGTCGACGGGGAGCAAAGCGCCATAAGAAATGGTTATCCGCATCGATCGCAGCTGCTTTCTCATTGAACTGCGAAGACTGCTTGTACGTTGCTGAGTTGACGATCAATCGATGGAGGGCTTTGACACTCCATCCGCTCTCGATGAACTTTGCTGCCAACCAATCGAGCAGTTCAGGATGTGTCGGCCGTGACCCGCTAGCCCCAAAATCATTCGGCGTTGACACGATACCTTGCCCAAAATGCAAGTACCACATCCGATTCACCATGACTCGCGCTGGCAACGGATTGCGGTCATCGGCGATCCATGCCGCTAGCTTCAAGCGACGTTCTGCTTCGGGTGCATCGGGGGCTAGTCCAAAATCGGCATCGAGATTTGGAATAGCCGCAAGTGCCCCGGGTGAAACGACTTCAGCTGGTGAAGTCACGTCGCCTCGCTTCAATCGCTTTGTCGGTTCAGGTTGCACTCGTGTACCGGCGTACGAAACGGCAACGGCTGTCTTTTCGAAGGCCGCAAGCGCCTCGCGAGCTTGGTTCGTTTCGGCAATTGCCAACCCGCGTTCACTTAATTGTTCTGCGGTGAGGGATGCGAGTATCTCTGATTGTGTTACAGCTTTGCCGCCCGAATTATACGACGCCAACACCTCTTCAGGAGTTAAAGCTCGATCGTAAAGTGCCGCCTGCTTGATATCGCCGGTCAAAAATGCCCGGCCACCGCCGGTATGACGCATGCCTAGTAGCACGTGAGCTTCGCCGGCTTTGAACAGTCGCATTGGCGAGGCAGGTTGGTAAGATTTGCCTAGTCGCTGTCCGTTGCGATAGAAGGTGATTTTGTTGTCACTGCTGTAAACCATCGCGACGTGCACAAACGTGCCACTCGAGGCGTCTTCAGCGGGCAGTTCAAGATCCTTGGTTCGCGCAAGGCCCTCACTGCCAGCGGTCCATTTCTTAGGTTTTTGTTCGCCGAAGACAATCGCATCAAAAGTTTGACCACTATTGGATTGCAGTGAGATGGGCGCTCCGCCTCCTTGGTCGAGACTCTCAAGCGATACCCAAGCTTCGAGCGTCTTTTCGCCGATGTCTTTGGTCAACGGCCCCGTCTTAAAGTAAGCCCCTTCGTTACTCAGTTTTAGTAGCCCTTCGGCGATTTCAGCACCGCCTGCTACCTCCCCCGGCATGACCGATAAAGTTTGACCGTCAAACGTCCATTTCGCGTAAGCGGCCGGCCCGAAGACAACTTTCTTATCAGCTCGTTTTTCTATTGCTAAGCGGTGTCCAATTGCTTCGATCTTCGCAAATCGCTCAACAGCAGTCTTGACCGCTTTCATCAGTTCCGCTCGTTGTTCTTCGCGAGCTTTCCTTTCTTCGTCGCTCTCGATTGATCGCTCACCGTGCTTCACTCCTTCGAAAACCGCTTTCACGCGATAGTACTCATCGTGAGAAATTGGATCGAATTTATGAGCGTGGCAGCGAGCGCAATTGATGGTAAGGCCCAGAAAGGTCTGACCAACGACGCCAATCAGATCTTCAAGTTCGTCTTCACGCGTGATCGCACGCTGGGTGGCATTCTTCTGAGCATTGCCGGCCTGATCGTAAGGGCCGCATATTAGTAAGCTCGTCGCAACAATTCCGTCGCTGGTTGTTGGCTGGATTGCATCACCAGCGATCTGTTCCCGCATAAATTGATTGTAGGATTTATCATCATTGAAACTCTTGATCACATAGTCGCGGTAGTGCCACGCGTTGTCACGCAGTCGATCGTATTCAAATCCTTGACTCTCGGTATAACGAGCTGTATCGAGCCAATGCCTAGCCCACCGTTCGCCATAGTGCGGAGACCCGAGCAGTCTGCTAACCAGCAACTCATATGCGTTCGGCGACGCGTCAGAGACAAACGATTCAATATCGTCAGGCGATGGTGGCAATCCAACTAAATCAAAACTCAGTCGTCGAATCAGAGTCCTGCGGTCTGCTTCGGGCGATGGTGTTAACTGTTTATCAGTCAACTTGGCGAGCACGAATGCATCGATTGGATTTTTGCTAATCGGCGGAATTTCCGGTGCATTAAGTGAGTTGAACGACCAATGCAATGCTTCGGGAATCCCAGCTAACTCGTCGGGCCAAGCGGCACCTTCATCAATCCAAATTCGCAGTGTATTCAACTGCTCGAAACTTAATGACTTCTGCCCAGAGTCTTTAGGCGGCATTAGCAATTCCGGCTCGTCGCCGTTGGCATAGCGAAACAATGGGCTTTTTGAAGCATCGCCAGGCTCGATTGCTTTCTCGCCAAGGTCACCTCCTTTGAACGCGCTATCGCGCATGTCCAACCGAAAACCACTCTCATGCTTTTTAGCGCTGTGACAGTCGTAGCAATGCGATTTTAAAATAGGCATTACTTCATTCGCAAAATCGATTTTTGCGAAAGCGTTTGTCGACAGTGCGATCCAAATTACAGCAAAACAAGAGTGGCGGATTGCGTTCATCTTAGATCGGACAATGAAGAGGGATTGAGCTAGTAAGATTGACGCGCTGCCACGCAGCGACAGGTTGCTTGAATCAGTTATTGCATGGTTCTCATGGGCTTGCTTTTGCTTCTTCGGGAAATCTAGCCGCGAACATTTCTTGAGCTTGCTCTGCGGGAGCTTTCCAACCTAAGTCTCGCAAGAGGTCGCGTCGTTTTTCGAGATACCAGCGAGGTTCAATTGTGCTTCCGTGGCGTTCGAGTATTTGTAGAGCCCGCCCAAACCAGTTGTCGCGTCGGAGCATGCGAATCTCTAGCAATGCAAACTCTGGACGCCCAGGACCGGCCAAGCTGAGGAGTTGTGTATAAACACCGACTAACTGCGCGTCGATCTCCGCACGCTCACCTTTTTCTAATAATTTTTTCTTCTCACTATCAAGATCCAATCGGTAACCAAGCGCACGAGCTTGCCGATACAAGGTCATCGCGATCGTGTCTTTTTTCACAGTTGGATCAATTTTTTTGTTACCCTCAAGCAGCCCTCGCAATCGAGTCGCGGCATCAGCAATCTGGGCTGGGTATTCTTCGCGATACTGAGGTTGGTCAAGCCAATGCAGTTGTAGTTGACGCAGCCCAATATCGTTTGGCATTTTCTCAAGAGCAACACGAAGTTTTTCGGTATCTACAGTCGTCGGTTTCGCTTTAGGACCAAAAAGTCTCTTTCGAATCGCATCGGCTTTTTTATCAGGGTCGAGTATCGAATCTTGGAGAGCGGTTGGAGCGTTTTCGACAGGTTTTGAGGGCTGAGGGCTCAACTTCTCAGTCGAATAACTCGTCAACCATTCCTTCTGAGCAGTTAGTTCTAATTTCAGCTCCGCCTTCGTTGCCTTGTCGTTTAACTGTGTTTCGATCTGCGCCAACTGTGCCTTACGCCACTCGATGGCCGGATTTCCTTTAGACAAGACGGTCAATTGCCCCAAGGCACTGCCAGCTTGAAGCATCACTAACATCGCACTGCAAACAACCCTGAAGTACGCGGATAAACGCATCCCATTAACAATCATATCTCTACTCTTCAAGCAAGGACGATTCGGGCTCATCAAACAGTCACCTTAGGATGTAGTCTAATCTAACTTTTGACTTGCCGAACTCCCATGCTATCAACTAAACAGAAGCTCAGCCAAGTTTTTCTACTGACAAATGCCTGCGTTGCGTTGCGCAGATTCCGGATTGTCCCGGCAAATCAGTCGAAACGTCAAGAATTACCTTTTTCAGCCATTGGTCTAGTTGTGGATACGCCAAATTGCTACGCTCCGTTATCCCGTCGGTGTGTGGCATCGATGCCACATATCCAAGCTCGCAGAAAGGAATTCTCTTGGGCTCACGACTTAAGCGAACCATGCGCCAGCAGATTACCAAAACCTCTCTACTTGCAGCATTGATCTGCGGGGTGCCCCAGAGCGCTGCCGCGCAGGCGGCGTTCGCCGTCACCTATTCGCAGTTGTTTTCGCTGATCACATGGACATCGGTCGGATTGATGGGCGCGGCTGCCGCAGTGGCGGGGCAGAACCTCGGCGC
>JANNNN010000139.1:0-2111 GCA_031398555.1 Planctomycetia bacterium
ACGTAACCGGAGGCTAACGCCTTCCGGCTGATAAGACTAAACTAACGTAACGACCATTATCGTAAGCGGGACGCTCTCTAAGGCTTTCCGGCTGATCTGACTCAACCCACGGTGAAGAGTTCATCACTCGCTAAGCGGCCTGTCGTTTGCCAATGTTCTGCAAAACATTCTGGACAATGTCATCTGTCTTAACATCTTCCGCCTGACCTTCGAAGTTCAGCAGAATACGATGTCGCAGACAATTTACTGCGACCGCCCGGATATCGTCGGTAGCTACGTGATATCGGCTGTCGAGAATCGCATTAATTTTGGCGGCTAAGATAATGGCTTGTGCGCCGCGCGGGCTCGAACCATAGCGGACAAACTTTTTAGTCATAGGGCCGGCTAGTTCGTGATCTGGATGTGATCCCATGACTGTATGAATCGCAAAGCGGCGCACTTCATCGCTGATTGGAATCCGCCGCGCTAGTCGACTCATTTCTATCACACGATCAGGCTCCATCAGCCGATTGGCTTCTGGGCTATCGACATCGGTAGTTCGATTTAGAATCATTTCGATATCTTGTGTCGATGGAAATGGCACAAGGAGCTTGAAGAAAAAACGATCGAGCTGGGCCTCGGGAAGGGGATAGGTACCTTCCATTTCAAGCGGATTTTGTGTGGCCATCACAAAGAACATACCTTCAAGTTTGTGCGAGATGCCACCTACTGTGACACTCTTTTCTTGCATCGCTTCAAGCAACGCGGACTGGGTCTTGGGAGTCGCCCGATTGATTTCGTCGGCTAGCAGAATGTTCGAGAAGACGGGACCGCGTTCAAATTGGAACGATCGCGCTCCACCTCCCTGCGAATCGAGCATCACGTTGGTTCCGATAATATCGGCAGGCATCAAGTCAGGTGTGAACTGAATGCGCGAGAACTTCGCATGCAACACACTCGCCAAAGTACGAACGAGCAGAGTCTTTCCCAGTCCAGGAACTCCTTCTAGCAAGACGTGGCCGCCAGATATCAACCCCATCAACACGCCTTCAACAATTTTATCTTGGCCGACGATCACCTTGCCGACTTCGCGCCGTAGATTGCTGAAGTCCTCGCGAAAACGATCCAATTCTTGCTTTAGCTGTTCATCAATTTCGCTCATCGATTGGCTCTTCCCTTTTATATTATGTAGATCGGCCGGGTTGCGGTTTGTTGATAGGTTGTCTGTTGAGATACCCGTCATAATAGCCTGTAGCACGCACCAAGAAAGCTACCACAGTAAGACCCCGCCGTTTTTTCTCAGAAGTTCTTGATGGTGGGCCACGTAGCTTGGGACTATTTGTCCGGATCGAATTTCCTCGTAGCTTAGACTTACAGTCTGGGAACAGGAACTTTTACCCAGGCTGGAAGCCTAGGCTACGTTGATTCCCATAGGGCTCGAGCAATCCATTCCAAATCCTCTTTTTGAATTTCTTGAACGCTCGAATCCAACGTCGCCCCTGCCGAGTGAAGCGCAGCATGGACAACCAACCGCACTACATTCGCAAGGGGACTGCGAGTCCCTTTAGCTAGTGCTCGTTCGATCAGCGTGTTTTGACGGTTGAGAATAACTTCGTTTTTGTCGGCCGGCGCTTGACGGAAGTGAGCATCGATTAGCCGTTGAAACCCAGGCGGTATGTCACCATCTTTCTTTAAGCCTTCAAAGGTTTTTGAGAGTTCATAACGCTCGTTTAAAAAAGCCATAACAGGTTGCGTTCCTCGAAAGTCAGCGACCATAACCCGACAATTCGAACCACCTAAGAACTCGCTCCATTCTTCTGTTGCATCTTCTAGTCGCTTGATACCCAGTATGGTTGTACCAAAGTGAGGCGACGATGGACTGGCGATGCGCAAGTCGACTTGTCGCACTTGCAGATCGGCGATCATTGCAGCGAGTAAAGATTCTTCAAAGCTGCGCAGTGCATGGACACATAGAGCCTGATTGCCGCTAAAGACTTCGTTCAACCAACGTTCTTGCCGCCGATCAGCGTTGTACCAGATGACATTGTCAGCATCCATATCGACCAGTGGATCGGATTTACTCCTAGCGATGATCTGCTCGAAAGTAAGATCGCCTCGCGTGGTAGAGAATC
>JANNNN010000146.1:0-1661 GCA_031398555.1 Planctomycetia bacterium
ACCATGAAAGTTCGCCCAGAATTGATAGATGGGAAAAGCGTTCGGTTGAACTGCCAACTCGATCTCTGCAAGATTCGATCCGTCGAGACCCACGCAATTCCTGGCATCGAAAGCCGCGGCGAGTTCAACATCCAGATGCCCGAAGTTGCATTGACAATGTTTCGCACATCGCTCGAAATGCCGATTGACTATGCGCTGGCAGTCAGTGCCTTTGAGACCGACGAAGCTGGAGTAAAACACTCTGTCATCGTCCTCTGCCAATGTTCGCTCCGCGATATCGAAACGAAGTGAGCCGACGTAGCTGGGGACCATTTGTCCCGAGCGTTCTGTGAAGTGCTATTGTTTGTTGGCATGATTTGCAATCGTAGAAATGGCCGACGGCCGGACAAATCCTTAGCCGGTGGTGAAACCACTGGTTGTTTGATCAGGAAAAAGGAAGTCCCGAAGGGTCGATAGAATTGGTTGTTTCTATCGACCCTTCGGGTCTACAAATTTCTGCTTAACGTCCCCGGTGGTTTCACCACCGGCGAGGGTTGTGATTTCCCTTCGGGAAAATTCAAACGTAAGAACAAGAATGAAGCTCGGGACAAGTGGTCCCAAGCTACAGCGTAACTACGTTGCCAACGCAGGTCTCAACCCTGCGGGTTCGTCGCGTCGCAGAAGGGCTATGACGCCTTCGACGAGCATCAATGCTGCCAGCACCAGTAGCACAACTGCAATCCACGCAACCGGGTCGCCAGAAAGGCCACTCGCGAATTTCGATTGAATGATGGTCGTAAGTGCCCAGGCACTCATCACGTACATAAAGACCGCTGGAAGACCTGTAACGACTAGCACCCAGGCCTCACGGCGTGTGCGCCACAGCCAAACCGTAACACCGAGCAGCGTTAAAGCAGCCAGCAACTGGTTGCTGGCACCGAACAAACTCCAAAAAGTCTTCCAAACTGGAATGACAGCGCCTTTGGTATCGAGAGTTTGACGCATGACAAAGAAGACGGGCACTCCTGCCGTTAGCAACGTTCCAAACCATCGCCCGCCTGACGATTTCCATCCAGTCAGCTCTTGAAAGATGAAGCGACCGAGTCGAGTGCAAACGTCCAGGGTGTCATATACAAACGTATTAAAGGCCATTAGCGCAAAGGCAACGCCAAGTGTTCGAGCGAACCCAAGGCTCTCCATGAATGAACCGATGCCGTTGGCGTAAATGAAATTCGGGCTGGCTTTGGCTAGGTCGGAACCGACCGGCAAAAGCATCACGCAGCACAGCGATACGATGGCTACCATCGCTTCTAAAAGCATTGCGCCGTAGCCGATGGTTCGTGCGCTGCCTTCCGTTTTTAACTGCTTGGAAGTTGTTCCGGAACATATTAACGAGTGAAAGCCAGAGCATGCTCCACAGGCGATCGTGATGAAGAGCATCGGAAACAGCGAGCCCATCGGAGCGTTCCAGCCAATAAAGCGTGGCTGCAAAATCTCTTGTCCACCTAGGATGATACCTGCCGCGCCCGCCCCAAGCGCAGCGTATAGAAAGTAACCACCGAGTTGTCCGCGCGGTTGCAGCAACAACCACATAGGTGTCACCGAAGCGATCGCGCAGTAAGCCAATAGGAAAACGTCCCAAATGCGAACTGCGTACAAAGCGGCTTCGGCATTGGACAGGT
>JANNNN010000195.1:0-3267 GCA_031398555.1 Planctomycetia bacterium
GGCCGGATTGTCATGTCTACAGTTGGATGCTGCGGGATCCATTGCCAACATTGCCGGTGCCGCTACGAGCCCCAGATCGAGATTTACTGATAGACCTCGCGGCTGTGTTCAATACCGCTTACGATCGCGGTCGCTTTGGGCGCCGTATTGACTATAGAGGGGCGGTTCCCTCGTTTCTTACTGAGAACGAATCACGATGGGCAAAGTCGATACTGGGTTAAGGCGCCGCCCTGTCGCTGTGAGTTTTTTAGATTTTAGTGGGTCGCCCTTGCCGCGATTGGTAAATTTCTCGATCAACGATTGTCAACAATGCGCTTTCCCACGGATGGCATAGCGGTCCCACGGATGAATACGTTGGTAGTTAGGAACTTTGGTGGTACGAACGTCTCACCGAATTCGAGGCTTGTGCCCCGAATTCCTATAACTACTTTTTCTTGCCATTAAGCTAAGCCACTGCACAACACGAAGCTAACGCATTTGAAACTGCGCACTACGCTCGGCGACTTCTGCAGCCAAAGGTGATGTACCCTCGGCGACAGCGATTGCTAACCAGCCGTCACGGACTTCGATTTGAGTAACCGCCAGACCTTTTGCTCGCGGGTCGGCAACGAGGCTCTCGCTGACCAAGGGAATTTCTGGCCTCGATACAAACACTTTGGCAAAGATGGCTCGCAGAGGCAATCTATCTCCCATCGTCAAGCGTGGTCCATCGATGCTGACCACGCCGTCACGCACAAGTCCGGCCTTCAGCCCCTCGGCGACAGGTACGTAGGTTGAGCGGACGATGAAACGTTCGAACTTGTGCTTGCCTTGAGATAATTCTGAAATACGCAGCGTCAAGACCAGCTGATTCTCAATCAATTCAACCGAAATCGGTCGGCTTGGCGCGAATCGAATGAGAACGTCTTTAGGCAGTTCTTCAGGCGCCTGCCAATCCTTCTTGCCGAGCAGATGCGCCACCTTTTCGCCAAGGTTGACCAAGTTCCAAGTGTGATCGCTAAGACCAAGCTGAGCGATTGTGTTGTTCACTGCCGATTGATGCACCTGCATACTTAGCAAACTGTCGCTGGGTGCCCGAGGCCGAGCCGTATGGGAAGCCATCTGGGCTTGGTTGGCAACGCGATATCGAATTAACAATCGATCTTCCGTCGTGCTCATCGCGACGACCATTGGATTCAAGTTAAGGGCTTCCAGCGGGCCGATCAAACGACGTTCAAGTTCAACTTGGGCTTTACTCAGTTTCTCTTGCAACTGCTTATCAAATTCCTGGTCGGCCTCTTCAGCGATTATACGGTGCATAATTCGCTTGGCCGGGCCACGTTGTTGATCGAACTGCTCGCGGATAACCAATCGTAGAAAATCACCGATGATCGGAAGGCCATCGAAGTCGGTGCTCATGCCGCGCAAATGTTGCTGAGATTCGACGTCCGTTGCGTTGGCGACGACTTTGAAGCCGAGTGTATCCATTCGCACAGTGCGTTGACTGCTGATTTGAGCTTGGGCCGAATTGTGGAAAACGGCTGGACCCTTACTGCTTCTAGTAGCGCTAGTCAATTCACCTTGAACGCCCAAAGTTACATTCCACGCATTTTCGTCTGGAATCAGTTTCAAGCCCATTTCGGTTCGCACTACGCTATCCCCAGAAGTGTTGGCGCCGAGGATACGTTGGTGAACTGGTCGGGTCTGATAACTTTCCTGAGGCAAGAAACGTTCGATTAAACTGCCAGCTATTGCCAGGCGTATGTTAGCATTGCGATAGTGGTCATTCAGCGCGCTTGCGACGGCTTGTTGATTTTTTTCATCCGCTAAACGAAGAACTTGTACAGAGCTGGCAAGCGAATATCGGACGCGATTGATCGGATCTTCTTCCAGCAGTTCTAGGTCAGTAAGCAGTTGATGATAATCAATGGGCTGACGCGCCCAAGCGGTCAGTTGCAGCGCCAATTCAGAGAACTCGGGTTGGTCGATGAACTTGCGTTGCGTTTCGCTCAAACGCTCCCATCGCAGGCGTGAGAGGACGTTGATCGCCAATGCATTTCCTTCATCCCAAACGTTGCGGTTGTCATTCGACCATGAATGCAGTTCATTCAACTTGAGATATTTTCGCCACCCCTCCGCATCACCGCTCGACGGCAGCTTGGCATTGATACCGATCAAAAGATCTTGAATTTGACGGCGAGTGGTCTCGGTATCGACCTGAGGCCTCACAGCCGGGGATTCTGTTTGCAAGCAAGTCGAAACGGCTTGCCACACGGCCAAGCGTCGCTCGATGGCATAACCGATACGGGTTGCCTTAGCCATTAGCGCCGAGTCGTTCAGAGCTTCTGCTAACGGTTTGACTTGATCGCTTAAATCACGAAGTCGCGCGAGTTCGGCGTTGCCTGACGTTTTGCCAAGGCCTTCCGATTGCACCAAGCGCTGAAGACTTAAAGTGACGTCTTCTGTCCAAAGACCGACGGCTGAAGCGGCGGTGGAAATGTATTTGATGCTAGAGTCGTCGCGGTTGGTTGATCGCAACGTTACGTTACTGTTTTGACTAATCAACTTCGAGGTGGGCTCACGCAACTGGTACTTCAATTCATCGAGTTGTATCAATAGACTCTTTGGCGTCGGCAACTGATTGCTAGACATTGACGGCGCAGGCAAGTTTGCCAAGCGTTCGAATCCAGGCACATTGACTTCGGGCTTGGTTTGATTTTTTTCGTTAGCAACGGTCTGTATTGGGCTTTCGAAAGCCCGATCGATGGCGTCCATCAAGTAGTCGATGTTCGCCGTGCTAGAACTTAATGGTAGAACGTCCAGATCGTTGACGGTTGGCGCCCGGAGGACAACTTGCATCGCAGGTTCAGGCGGCTTGCGGAGTAACTGCGCAGTATCGGTTCGGCGAACTACATCCTCGCGATCCAGCGGCGTGCGATCGGCGTGCGGAAATTGTTCAGTGGCGATTAATCCTGGATCAATGGCTAGCAGGATTCCGCTTTGGCGTGTCGTCGCGCCAGCCGAATCGGCGGTATGCGCAGCCCGATAGTAGGCCGCCGAAGGGACTCGCAATTTTTGATCGACCATCACGGCAACTACTGTGAGCGTGATGCCCACAAAAAAAGCTGCTACCCATCCGTGAATTCCCTTTCCACCATCCATGCCGGGTCATCCTCAGCCGCGAGTTGCTACCCCAATTGCAAGCTTGCACTCGGATGCGAGCCTGCCGGTATCCGAAAGAAGATAAGTATGCAGTCATTCGGGCTAGGAATTCGCCGCATCTTCGTT
>JANNNN010000200.1:0-1758 GCA_031398555.1 Planctomycetia bacterium
AAACATGTCAGACAACTCTGTTTACGAGAATCCGCTAATCACCCGTTATGCTTCGAAAGACATGGCACAGCTTTGGAGCACCCAGAATCGGTCGAAGTTGTGGCGCAAGTTGTGGATTGTTTTGGCCGAGTGCGAGCAAGAATTGGGTCTGCCGATTACCGACGCTCAGATTTCTCAGCTAAAGCAGTTTGAAAACAACATCGATCTCAAAGTGGTCGCTGATTACGAACGAAGACTGCGTCACGACGTGATGGCTCATGTGCACGCTTTCGGTGACCAGTGTCCAGATGCGCGAGGCATTATCCACTGGGGAGCAACGAGTTGTTATGTCACGGATAACGCGGACTTGATGCTGATGCGCAGCGGCATGCAGATGATTGCCAATCGACTGGCCAGTGTTATCGTAAGCTTGGCAGATTTCGCGAAGCAGTATCGGGCTTTGCCATGTCTTGCCTTTACCCATTTGCAGCCAGCTCAGCCGACCACAGTTGGCAAAAGAGCCACGCTGTGGGCCTATGATTTGGTTCTAGATTTGAATGAGTTACAACATCGGCTCGATAGCTTGTTGGCTCGCAGTGCCAAGGGAACGACCGGCACGCAGGCGAGTTTTCTGCAGTTGTTTGAGGGCGATCACGAAAAGGTTCGCACGCTCGAGCAGAACGTGGCTGAGCGCATCGGATTCCAGTCGAGTTACGCGGTGACTGGTCAGACTTACCCTCGAAAAATTGATTCGCAAGTCATGGACGTACTTTCGGGTATTGCTCAGAGCATTCATAAAACGGCCACTGACATTCGCTTGCTTTCCAGTCGCAAGGAATTGGAAGAGCCGTTTGAGAAAGAACAAATCGGGTCGTCCGCGATGGCTTACAAACGCAATCCAATGCGCAGCGAACGCATGTGCTCGCTGGCGAGGTTCGTAATGTCGCTGCAGTCCTCGACGGCTCAGACGGCTGCCGTGCAGTGGATGGAGCGAACGCTGGATGACAGCGCCAATCGGCGGCTGGTGATTCCGCAAGCCTTCTTGGCCATTGATGCATGCCTGATGTTGATGCAGAACGTATCGAGCGGCATGGTGGTTCACGAGAAGCAGGTTGCTAAGCACTTGGCGGAAGAATTGCCATTCATGGCCACAGAGGCGATCATGATGGCGGCAGTTGCCAAGGGAGCCGATCGACAGGAGATTCACGAATCGATTCGGCTGCATAGTCGCGCAGCTTCTCTGACAGTGAATGAAGAAGGCAAGCCCAACGATTTACTTGAGCGATTGAAGAAGGACTCGATTTACGCGGGGCTAGATATTGACAGTTTGGTCGATCCGATGGCTTTTATCGGCCGGTCGCCAGAACAAGTCGATGAGTTCGTTAGCAACGTAGTTGAACCGATTCGGCAGCGTTACGGGAGTGGGGATGCACCTTTGGTTGAGATCCAAGTGTAAGCTGAGTTTGTTCTCGACGCAGAGGGTCGGGAATAAGAGGGATGGGAAGTAGGGGAGGTGTGCTAGTGCTCTGTCCAGATTAGATTTTGGGGTTGGTGCAGCTGATTGCGTTATCGACGTTACGTGTATGAATGCAATTGTAATCGTTATTTCGCAGGTGACTTATCAGCCGGAACGCGTTAGAGAGCGCCCCGCTTAAAAACCCCGGGAAAACGCGATTTTTCAAGCGACCTATCAGCCGGAGGGCGTTAGCCGACGGCTTTCAAGCTAGCAATTTACCGCTTTTTGCCTTTTTAGTCACTATCACCGTAAGATTGTATGAG
>JANNNN010000219.1:0-2378 GCA_031398555.1 Planctomycetia bacterium
AGTACGAAAATACGGACATTTCTCGATTTTCAACTTGGAAAGAACTGGCGATCAGCGAGCAGAGTCTAGATTTGGAAAATTTGTCAGCCATTTAATTGGACGGGACAAATGGTCACATCCTCCCTAGATGATCGATCGTAACGATTAATCCGCTACTTCGGCAACGATCGGTGTTTTCCCCAAACAGGTGAGCACCGATTTCAAAATCAAATTTGCTCACATTCCCTTTGTGACTTAGGTTTGCATCGCGTGACAATGTGGGGCCGGGGGGCGAATGCTAGTCGCGCGAAAATGGTATTACAGGGGCAATTATGACTTCGACTCAAACCAAACTCAGTTTGGAAGGCGTTCTTGCGTCGGCTCAATTGCCGGCTCTTCCGCAAACGGCCATTCGACTCCTCGAATTGTCGCAAGATGCATCCAATGGACCCGTCGAGTTCGCTAAGCCGATCGAAGCCGACGCGGGATTGATGGGCCAAGTGCTTCGTTTTGTGAATTCGAGTTACTTTGGGTTCGCCCGTGAAATTTCTAGTGTGCGTCAAGCCTTGCAGTTAGTTGGCGTGCGAACGATTAAGAACTTTGCGCTCTGGAGTGCCGTCTTCAGCTTAATACCGAATCCGAAATTCGGACCGTTCGATTTGAAAAACCTGTGGCAAGATTCGTTGCGCCGGGCTGTGTTCTCGCGGCTGTTAGGTCAAATCCTCAAGTTGCCAAACAGCGAGGACCTTTTCGCGGCCGCGCTACTGCAAGATATGGCGATTCCGTTGCTGTTAAAAGAGTTGCCGGAGCAATACACCGAACTGGTTGAACGTCGAGGTATGGAGCACGTGCGTCTATCGCATCTGGAGCGGGAAGTTTTTGGCTGGGATCACGCGCAAGCGGCTGCTGCCTTATGTCGCAATTGGAAGTTACCAGAAGAGTTCGCTTCGATTATTGAACGGCATACTGAGTTTAGCGATTTGATAAATGCCTCGCCTCGAAAGTTGGATGCAGTTTGCGTTGCCCTGGCGTCGCTCCTGCCAACTTGCAAAGACGACGAGTGGGAAGAGCGCGAGGTGTTCATTGCCGGACTAAATCAATTGCTTCCCAATGGCAATCTTATCGAGCTGCTGCGGCAAGCGGACACGGCATTTGATGAGTTCGCGCCGCTGATGAATTTACCTGTACCTGAACGATCACTTGTGAAGTGGATCGAAGGCGTCACTGCGAGCTGATCAGTTCTAAATTTAAGAATTTGCCGCTCGCCATGTTGGCACCACCAATTGCGATCACGTGCTTCGCGTCGATTGGCAGCAAGCGATGGAAGAACCTCGCGTCGGTGGTTTTGCCGATTGCATTCCATTTCTTGGCCGCGTCGTCCCACTGCTCGATGTCGCCTTCGTAGGTAGTAACGATCAACCTACCGTCCACACTCCAGCCCGATGCGCCAAAGCCAGCCATTGATTCTTTGCCGATCAGTTCCGGCGCTTCGCTCCATGACTTGCTCGCCGGATCGTAAATGGAAACAGCCCTGATTGGACTCCCGTTGTCATTCATTCCACCGATCACAAACAGTTTGCCTTGATGTTCGACCGCCGCAATAGCGCGGCGTTTGAATGGCGGGTTTGCAATCGCAACCCATTTAGGTTCGGTGGCTGACAAGTCCATCGACCAAGCGGTCTCATGCCAAACAGTTTTTTCTTTTCCCGCCATCTTCCAACCTCCAACAACATAGATCGAATCACCTACGAGTGCAGCATCGTGACTCGATCTTGGTTCAGGCAGTTCAGGCAAATCGCTCCATGTCTTTGCAACGGTATCAAACGCCCGAACTCGAGCCTGTGAATGAAGATCTTGTTCGGCACCAACCTTGTTCATCGCGGTGAAACCACCGATCAAGATGACCTTATTTTTGTAAGCAACCATCCCCAAGCCTTGTTGGCGGTCGCCTTCGGCAACTTCTTGCCATTTGCTTGGCGCTGAAAGATCCAGCCGAAGCAGCTTGTTCGACTGAGCTTCGTTCGAGTAAGAATGCGCATCGCCGGTGTGCCCACCGTAAATGTACAGCGAATCTCCGCTCCGAGCTGCACCGAAGCTAGTGATCGCAAACGGGATCGGCGCGTATTGTATCGCAGTTGATTTGACGGTTGAAGATTTGTCTTCCGCAGACAAGTTGTCCAAACTGAATGTAAGCGATATCAAGCTACAAAATGCAATCGATAGTTTGCGCATCAAAGCCTCTACTTGAACGAGTTGACGAACTGCAATACTGCGATCGCTGCGCAACCGCATACGGAGGGGCATCGAGAGGAATCTGACCGACCGAATAGTTTTGATCTTAGCGTTTATGTAGCGGCCGCGTCGATGGCTAAGTGGGAATCGGAGAGCATGTTTTCAAA
>JANNNN010000271.1:0-5835 GCA_031398555.1 Planctomycetia bacterium
TGCGCCGCCTGGGCTATGGCGCCATTAATGAATCCAAGCAAACTACGTAGGCAGATCACTTTCGAAGCTGCCAGGTTGATGTACTTCCGTCAAGAATCGGAATACTACCGCGCGAAGCAAAAAGCGTCGCGGCACATCTGCAAAGGTTGGGTGAAACCAGCCGACCTTCCCTCCAACGCGGAGATTCGCGACGAAATTCAGTCGCTAGCTCGATTGCACGAAGGGCAAACTCGCACTGATAATCTATTACAAATGCGGTTGGTTGCACTCCGCGTCATGCGATTGCTCGAACGCTTCAAACCGCGACTGATCGGCAGCACTTTTACCGGTCACGTTCGTCGCGGCTCGGACATTGATCTCCACGTCTTCTCCGACAGTCTAGAAGCCATCACCGCTTCGCTCGATGAGCAGATGCTGTTCTACGATGTCGAACACAAACGCGTCCGCAAAGATGGTGTCGAACGTGTGTACACTCACATTCACTTGAAAGACACTTTTCCGGTCGAACTGACGGTTTACTCAGCGAGCCTTATCAATCATGTTTTCAAAAGTTCGATTACTGGCAAACCTATAGAGCGGGCTAGTATCGCTGAGCTCGAAGAATTCATGGCTGAAGAGTATCCTGATTTGCAAGTCGAGCAGTCGCTGGGAGACATGGATGACACACCGGATCGATTCCAAGTTTTCTTAAGTTTGATGTTGCCATTGGAGAACGTAAAGCAATCTCCCAAGTACCATCCCGAAGGAGATGTGCTGTATCACAGTTTGCAAGTCTTCGATCTAGCCTGCGATGAGTTGCCTTACGACGAAGAGTTTCTGTTGGCCGCGCTGCTACACGATGTCGGCAAAGGAATCGATAAAAATGACCATGTGGGTTCAGGCCTCGAAGCGCTCGAAGGCTTCATCAGTCCGCGGACTGCTTGGTTGATTGAGCACCACATGGAAGCTCACAAGATACTCGACGGCACCGTAGGCGCGCGAGCCCATCGCCGTATGCAGGCGAATGAGAGTTATGAAGAACTACTTGTGCTCTGCCAATGCGATCGAGGCGGCCGCGTCCCAGGAGTACAAACGATTGAATTGGAAGATGCACTCGAATACGTTCGGCAGTTGGGTTACAGCTTCGGCTGACCTAGTCATTGAGTGACCTAACAACATCGCTGCCGTTGAACATTAGCAAGACTGTTCATGAAATCGTTTAACCGGTAGCCAGCGGCGTCGCGGCACCTGACACTTATGCCAACTTTGTGAGGTGCAACCGTTATTCGTACCTATAAATGCGTTTAATATGCTTACGAGCCCCCGGACACGCGTGGGCCGACTCGCTGCACCCTGTTGTCAGAAAAAGTAGCAGGTTCTCGTCGCCGCTGGCTACCGGTTAAACGATTTCCATTTGACATTTCTGTTTCGTTGTTTTTTGGCCCCCAAAAGTCGCAAATTCATATACTGCCACACGCAACCACTGAGCGATCAAAAAGCGTTTTCCCACGGATGGCATTGCGGTCCCACGGATAAATGCGAATTTCAAATCGTGTTATAATTTCTCTAGAGGTATGCGAACATGGTTGAAATAAAATATGTCGGCGATGAACTTTGGGACAGGATTGAACGTGCGGTGGAAAATGTAAAAGATCGACTCAGACGCGTCACTTCGGCATTGAATGCGGCGGAGGTTCCCTACGCGATTATTGGTGGCAATGCGGTCCAGCACTGGGTTGCCCAAGTTGACGAATCGGTGGTTCGCAACACTCGCGATGTGGACATCATCTTGAACCGTACTGATATACCGCGAGCAATTGCAGCTCTCGAACCCTATGGATTCATTTTCCGTCAAGCCGCCGGTGTGAGCATGTTCCTCGACGGTCCAGGCGCGAAGGCACGCGATGCCGTGCATGTTGTCTTCGCTGGTGAAAAAGTTCGCGATACTTATACAGAACCAGTTCCAAGTCTAGACGAATTCGTCATGATGCAAGAGGCGCGAACGCTCACGCTCGAAGCGCTGGTACGCATGAAGCTAACGTCGAACCGGGACAAAGACCGCGTCCACATTCGCGATATGATTTCCATTGGACTCATCGATGAAACATGGCTTGCTCGATACTCTCCAGAACTTCAATCACGGCTTAAAGAACTACTCGACGATCCAGAGGGCTGATCGTTGTCATTCAGATCATAGGTAAGGTGTTGCCAAGCGAGCCAATCCATCGCGGAGTTTGATTGGCAACGGTCGATTGTCAACGTCAGCGAGCGTCAATTGCTTCCCACTGGCGATCTTCTGCTGAATCAACTTCGCAACGTCACCAGCCACTTGCGGCGAGTAGCACTCGACATTGAATTCAAAATTCAATCGTAGACTGCGAGGGTCCCAGTTCGCGGAACCAAACATACACCAAGCGTCGTCAACGACCATCAACTTTGAATGGTCGAACGGTGGCGGTGTCGTCCACACTTGGACGCCGCGACTAAGCAACTCCCACAAATGCGCCGTGGAAGCCCATTGGACGAGCAGCAAGTTGTTAATTTGCGGAAGCACAATTTTTACGTCGACACCCCGAAGATCTGCGACATTTAGCGCATCAATGAGCGTCGAATCTGGCAAAAAATAAGGTGTAACGATATACACCGAGCACTTCGCAGCGGAGATGGCACCCGCCAGTGTCAGCCGAATATTGCCGGAGCTCTGATCCGGTCCATCAGAAATCCCACGGGCGAGTACATCTCCGACTTCAGAGATATGCGGAAACCAAAGTTCACCATCCAGCTGCTTACCCGTGCAGAACTCCCAATCGTCGGCAAATATTTCTTGAAGATCGCGAACAACCGGTCCTACGATTCGGAAATGAGTATCCACCTGGGGCTTTGGTGGGCTAAGTTTGTGCCACATACCATCGCGAATGTTCAAGCCGCCGGTGAAACCGATGCGACTGTCGACGACCATAATCTTGCGATGATTTCGCAAGTTGCTGTAATGCAGTCGCCAAGGGATCAAGCTTGGCATGAACACAGCATACGGAATGTTCGCCGCAGCTAACGAACGCTTGATCGATGGCCACGAATATCGAATTCCCACGCCGTCCACAATCACACGCACTTCGACGCCGCGCTCTTGGGCTTGCTGCAGAGCGGTAACGAATCGCTTGCCTATAGCATCGCGATCAAAAATGTAAGTGCACAAGGTCACTGTTTGCGTCGCACCTTCTATCGCTGCTAACATGGCGGAAAAGCCCTGCTCAAGCGACGAATAAAGGTCAACTTGATTGCCACTCACCAAGGGTTGCCCTACGACTTTATCAACCAGCGTGGCAAGAGGTGAAAACTGGTCTGCGAGCCGTCCCAGCAACTTCGTCCCAACTTCCTGGGACTTTAGTAACTTACCGGAATCGAAGCTAACTTCGTCGCTTGCGAACTCCCCATGGCTTTGGATTTCCTTGGTGGATTTGCCAAGCAGACGTCTCGCCTTGCGCTTGAGTCGATTGATCCCAAACATCCAGTAGAGAGTCCAGCCTACCAGCGGCGAAAGTAGGATCACGCCCGTCCACCCAATGGCCGCGCGTATATCTCGCTTGTTCAGAACGACATGGCCGACTGCAAAGCACACGACGACAAAGTCTATCACCGCGATCAGTACGCCCCAGGTGACTAAAGTAGCCAGCCAATCGTACCAGTCGACACTTGCTAGAAGTACGTTAGTAATGTAATCAAGCTCCAAAAACACCGCTGAACCCAAGTATCGAGAGACTCTCAATTCTAGAGCACAAATCGTTTGTGTGTGGATTGAAAGCTCTTCGGCAATGGTTTCTTGTATAGTCCACCCAAAAAAATAGGACAGGACCAACATTGCTTTCGCAAGATCAGCCCCGTCCATGGCGTGGAATAGCGCTTTCGCCGTGGAAAACTATGGCAAACTAATCACCAATTCTTGACCAGCGGAAACCGTTACGGTCCGCTCCAAGTTTGCTTCAGATAGGTTTGCTAGCTGAGGTGGGACAGTTTTGGTTCCCGATTTGGGTGTGAAAAAGTAGGCGTATTTCCCCGCGTGTGTTTCGACTTCAAACGTCCCGTCGGACTTAACATCTACCGTTTTCATGTAGCCATTTTCGAGTGGCTGCAAGTTGACAGAAACGGCGCCAACCGGTTTGCCACTGCTAGCGACGATTTTACCGGTGACGCTAACGGGGCCGGCGAGTTGTGGAGGGTTCATTCCACATCCAATCGTCAACAGCAATCCAACTATAAGTATCCAGTTTCGCATGAATTAGCCCTTGATATGTTACTCGTTGCCTGGAACTACTTGGCCATCATTGGCACCAGCCATCCACTTCAGGACAATAGTGTCAGTGGAATCAGAAATGAATCGCACCGAACCGTCACCCATCGTTGAATTAACACCACCAGTATGGAAACTGAATGGCTCATCATTCGGACCACAATTGTTCACTGACCAGCGGCATTCAGCCGGGCCGCCAAGGGGCGTCTTGTAGTTGTTGAACTTGGCCTTTTTCGATCCTGGGCTAATGGCGTTGCTTGGGCCAGAAAATCCATTGGCGACTGCGTCTGCGTCCGCCCATGCAAACATGCGACGACCGTCTCCTCCTGAAGACATCGGAACTGGATCCGCAGCGCTAGAGACGGGTGTTTTTCGTGTAGAAAGTGCACCAAACGAACTCACGCTTGGGTGCGCTCGGCCAGCATCCTCGACACACAAGATAGTGTTTGACGTACCGTCAGTGACTTTTGCGAATCCTCCGTTTTCACAGGTCAACATACCTGTTCGCACTTGCGCAAGCCAAGCAGCGCTTCCAGTAGGTTGAGTTCGCTCACCAAGCAGAGCATTGGTGGGATCCTCCATAATGTCAGTCAGATCTATGAACATATAGTCCCAACCACCGTAGTTATGAACTGGGTCGCGAGCGGATCCTGTGATCGGCGTAGAAGGGCACACATAGGCCGCGATCTGAGCCTTGGCAGCTTGTTGGCCACTTGGGTAACTCGGATCGTCGTAAGCGCGACCCTTGGCGTTCTTATGAAGGATACAGCCCGTAGCTGTGGTACGTGTGCTTGCGACCATGTTGTAGGGAGAAACAGTGTAGTCAGTAAAATTGTGATCAAACAGATTGTAAACAGCGGTCTGTTCGTTGTATGGGAGTAGTTGGGTAGCGGTTGAGTGGATCATGTAAGCCGTAGTTGTGGACCCAGTTGATCCGCACTGACCTGATGACGGTAGCTTCTTATTTGCAGACTCGAAATTATGAACCGCCAAACCAATCTGCTTTAGGTTGTTGGAACATTGCATACGGCGAGCTGCCTCGCGAGCCGCTTGCACTGCCGGAAGCAAAAGACCAACCAAAATACCGATGATTGCAATCACCACCAGCAACTCGACCAACGTGAAGCCCGGCTTCAGTCGCGTCGAGAACGAACTCGATTTCTTCATAACTCTATTTTCCTACCGAATGAACTGGAATTCGTCAGACACCACGCGTGCTGACTACACCGAGAAGATCTTGCCAAAGTCCTGTTAAGAACGCGTTAATACGGCGTTAATACGCGGTGAAGAAAAAGACTGTTAGCGAAACGGCAACTGTCCGCTGGAGCAGTATTTGCTGCCACCGGATTGGAGAGCCGCCACCAACCCGATAACATGATTCTTGCAAATTAAACAGGTACCGAAACCAAACGGGTGGTTCGCTCTCAAGCGAAAAATTCCACGCCAGGCAAATTTTCCACGATTTGAGATACAGCATGTCAGAATTCCGGATCGAACAAGACTCGATGGGCGAAGTCAAAGTTCCTGCCCAGGCGTACTACAGCGCTCAGACCCAGCGAGCGGTGGAG
>JANNNN010000296.1:0-2232 GCA_031398555.1 Planctomycetia bacterium
GAACATGCGAGATGATGATCAAGGATGGCTGAGCCCCAAAACCAACTGTCATTGGTAATGTTGACGAGTATATCGGGGGCTCGATGTTCGGCGGCGAGTTTACGAATCTGCCAAGAGATCAACTCCGGTAACATACTTTCAAAGCAGATATTCGGTGCAACCTTCGCTCCGGCAACATCAAAGCACTTAACCTCGCTGCCTGCTTGTATCGAGCCAACCTGAAAGGCATCCGCGAGAAATTGAAGCACCGGGCCGAGCGGAATGTACTCGCCGAACATAACGAGATGCATCTTGTCATAGCGATCTTGATAGTTACCTGCTGGATCAAAATAGATGGCAGAGTTAAATTGCTCGCTTCGCTCACTATTGACGATCCATGCGTCACAACCTAGTAACAAGAACGGGCGATCCCGTATCGGACTGGGCGGTGGCTGCATCACGCTCTCATTTCGAGCAGCGGCCAGAACGCGGTCAAGCTTGAGTTTAAATTCGCGTGCAGACCTTTGTTTGCCATATGCGAGCTGTTCTTCAGTGATAGTATTGTCGTGTTTCAAAAGATCTGCGGGCACCCCGTTGGTAATATTCATCTCCGTCCAGGGTAACAAATTGGTGAAAGTGGATTCGGGCCATACGACCAAGTCAGCCACCCCGTGTTGTCGTGCGGCTTCACGCGTGAGATCGAGGTAGCGAGCCCATGCGATCGCAATGCGTTCCGTATTCGAATCGAAGATTGTCGGTGTGTTTTCCTGCAACAAAATCACTTTGAGCAATGGTTTTGAATTGTCGGCCAACTCATCGGCTTGCTGCAATCGCCACCATCCGTATCCAACGGTGCAAAGCAATAATGTGGTCGCAAAAACGGTCGGGATAACAGCGCTTCGTATTTTCGATTGCCGAAAGCCATTCCAAAGATGCCAGATCGCGACACTCACCACCATGATCAAAAAACTAACGCCATAACCACCTAGTTGGTCGGCAATTTGAATCATGATCGGCAGCTGAGCTTGAGTGTGGCCAAGTTGATTTGCCGCAAAGCCTGTAAGGATGAAGCAACGCGCGACCTCTAATCCAACCCAAACAACTGGAGCAGCGATGAACAGTGGCCAGCGCCATGCAAAACGCAATGTGCGTGTGATGCCTACAAATAGTGGAATATAGATCGCCAAATACATGGAAAGTGCGATCCAGCCAAAGATGAGCGCCCAGAACGCGAGTCGAATTCCTTGGAGATTGAGCAACCAAAAAAAGATACCTGATAAGTACAGTAGAAAGTACCCGCGTCTTCCCGGCGATGATTCACGCTCTAAAACGACCAACCAACCGATGGGTGCGACCCACGCCAGAAGACTTAACCCAAGCGGAGCGAAACTAGCCCAAAGCGCGAGGGCACTGAGAAAAGCTGGCAAGGCAACCGACAGAAGCTGCGAAGCTTGAGTGTCTTTTTTTCTCGCATCCGAACTTTTTGCATCCGAGGCGCTTGCGACTTTCGACTTCCGAGTCCGTTTCATCATTTATTCCGTTAAGTCTCGCCACTGCTCCGCTCGAATGAACATGACAGTTGATTTTTGTGTCGAGTCACGGAATCGTAGCCACCTCAACTGCCTATGTACAGCGGACTTCGGGCGCAGACGGATTGCGGACAACGTCAAACTGAGGTTGGAGCGTAACGGCGACCTCCGCGAGGTTTTATAATTTTTTTCAAGGATTTTCCGGTTGTCTGACGGTTTGGTGATTTAGCACGTATTATTCATAAGCGAACGCGTTCGCGAGGGACCTTTTTAGAAACGCCCAGTGCGACTAGTATGGGGGCTTCCCAAAGCTATCAAATAGGCAGACTTTCCGCGAACCTTAATCAAAACGGAACGCAGGATTTAACACGGAACGCAAGGAACGACCGCTTCATGTTATGTGTGACGATTGGCCGGACCCGACATAAATATATGATCGCCGAATATCAGCACCTTTCTGACAACGGGGCTGACTTGGTTGAGATGCGCATGGACTACATCGGCCGCGCCATTGACCTGCGCCGCCTGTTGGGTGATCGCCGCGCGCCGATCCTGGTTACGTGCCGTCGACGTGAGGACGGCGGACGTTGGGATAAGACCGAGCAAGAGCGGCTGATGATCCTGCGAAGCGCTATCGCGTCGGGGGTCGACTACGTGGACCTGGAAGAAGATATCGCGGAAAGCATCCCCCGGTACGGCAAGACCAAGCGGATCGTTAGCTTGC
>JANNNN010000309.1:0-9824 GCA_031398555.1 Planctomycetia bacterium
CGAGTTCGATAAGATTTGCACTCGATCAAAGTCGCCCCATCTCCGGCGCGAGCGCGTGCGACCGCTTCGCGTGCTACCTCGGACACTGCCGCTGCATCGTTTCCATCCACTTCAAAACCAGGCAAACCATAATTGGCGGCGCGACATCCAACGTCCGCAATGCCGCTCGAATATGCGAACGGAACCTCTGTAGCGAACTGATTGTTTTCGCAGATAAACAACACCGGCAGCTTCCAGATGCTGGCCATGTTAAGCCCCTCGTGGAAGGCTCCGTTGTTCACAGCTCCATCGCCAAAAAATGCGACGGCAACTTGCCTAATGCGCATTATCTTTGCACTGTAGCCGCCACCGCAAGCTTGCAAAATGCATGGACCAACGATGCCACTTGTCCCCATCATGCCGATCTCAGGGGAGAACAAATGCATGCTCCCACCACGACCGCGCGAACAACCTGTCGCACGCCCAAACAATTCAGCCATCAACTCGCGCGGCGGCATGCCTTTCGCCAGTGCATGGCCATGCCCGCGATGCGTACTAAAAATCGCGTCTTTGGCATTGAGATGCACACAAACACCGGTCGCGATCGCTTCCTGGCCTACATAAGTATGACACGCACCGTGAATCAGACCCCGCTGATGACAACGGGCGAGTTCCTCCTCGCTCAGACGAATCAGCAACATCGTGCGATATAGATCGAGCAGTTCCTTAACGTTGTTGTCACTCATTGGGCTCTCCGCATCGTTGCCCCAGCGTTGGCTGCAAGGTTACCGCCATCCATCGGTACGTTGCCAAACTGGACGAAGCCACTAAACACATTCCACCAATTCGCCGGACTGACACACGTCAAACCGATTATTAAACAAAAACCCAACACAATGGCGACTTTCGCAGCCATCACGGTTTGCAGCATGTTGTAGACCTTGCCGCCAATCAATATCGGCAGCGAGATACCCAGTAAACACGCGTAGGCCAAAATCGTGATCAGGCCACGATCGGCAAGCGTCGGCGGACGATCCAGAATCATCGAGGCGATCAGAGCAGCGCCATGAGTTGACAGTCCCGGTACAAGCGCCGAGACGTTGAGCATTAACATGACGCTCATCCAAAACATCGGTGATGGGCCGATTCGTATGAAGCCAGTAAACACAGGCTCGCCGCAGTACAATGCATAGCGACCACATTCAAGGTTGTAAAAAACTTGAAGCACGATTGCGACAGTCGCAATCCACATGAGACCGCCGCCAAACTTTGCTGTAACCGTCGGCCCCAGCAACCATTCACCACCGCCGATTTGAATGCCCATCATGACGATGCCTGGACCGATAAAGCTCCTCCAGTTTCGCCATGAAAGTGCTTTCGGTTCCGGAAGTTCGGCTTGACCCCAAGGAGGAATTTGATTGGTCATTGGTCGTTTCAATAAAGGCTATCGCAACATGCCGATCAGACCTTCGCGAGCGGCCATTACAGCATAGTATCTGGCAGCTCCGATATGCCCAGTGTTTCGCAGTCCAACATATGCAATACCGACGTTGCGTGCCTTTGCCATCGCCAATTGCATTGCGAAGCTAGAACCGACTTGGCCCAGTGCCGACTGACCATCGACAATTGCCCATCCGAGGCCCTCGCGTTCGATAATCGGTGAAGCACTCACGCCGTAACCGCCCCCTGTTAGTTTTTTTAAATATCCAAATAGCAACTTCGTGCCATGTGTAAAGACTCCCATCGCATCCGTTGTCACTAACGCGTTTGCGGTGGTTAAGGCATCTTCTTCACGCACTCCTACCGAAACAAGTGTGGCTTGAGTGAACCGATACTTCTTGCCCAGCGGCGATTAGAACGCCCTCTTCAATTTCCAGATTCGAAAAGGTGTAGTCGGTAATTGCAATCTTCATTGCCAAAGCCAGTTGAGAGAGAGGAGGAACTGAAGGCCGGATATTAGAAAGCGATTGGTTATTTCGCGCTACCGACCAATTCAGGCCACTTGCTTTGCCCAAATCCTACATTCGATTCAATGTTGACTAATACCTCATCGCCTTTAAATTGAAGGCGCGTCGTCAAGCAAAATGGCGTTTCGTACAAGCAGAGTTTGGCGGTGTATTCATTCTCTTTCGTCCAAGCCCCGCAAGCCGCGATCGCTTGCTGGGGATAGGATCCAAAACTGGATTTTCCCTTAATCCACGCACCCCTGCCGCATACAATACGTTGATCGCTACCGCCAGATTGAGTGACTAGAACTACGTTACCGTCACCGGATTTCTCAATTGAGATTCCATCTAACTCTTTGTCATTCTTGGGAATACTAAATCGCTTCTTGTCGACGCTCGAAGACATCGGTGAACTTGCCTCGCCTGATGGCGCGGGAAGAGTCAGGTTCGCAAGAGCCTCTCGCAGTTGCTGTTCGGCAACTTGGTTTGGTTCAAGTACTTGTTCTTGCATACCCGGCAACAATTTATCCCAAACGAGGTTCAGGATTGCCGCCATGTCTTTTGTTCCGGACGTGATCGCAATCACCGCGTCTTGTTTTGGTAAAACGATACAGTACTGCCCAAACGCGCCATCGCCTCGATAATTTCCGTGACGGCATCGCCAGAATTGATAACCATAACCCTGTTCCCAGTCGCTGGTGGGATTGCTTCCATTGGAAACTTGACGCGACGTAGCGAGGTCGATCCAATCAGTTGGTACCAATTGCTTATCGCCCCACTTCCCTCGCTGCAAATAAAGTTGACCAAACTTGGCAATGTCTTCTGTCCGCACGCTCAGTCCGTATCCGCCGAGCGAAATCCCTTGCGGACTCGTTGCCCAAGTTGGATCGGCAATGCCTAACGGTTCGAACAAGCGTGGCTTCAAAAACTCTAAAGTTGTGGAACCAGTTTGCTTTTGAACAATCGCCGACAACATATAAGTTGCTGGCGTGTTGTACATGAAGAACGTGCCGGGTTTATGCGTAACCGTGTGCCCAAGAAAGGTCTTGGTCCAAATATCGGTTTTGCCAAGCTTCGGCTCCGAAGTATGACCCGTCGACATCGTTAGCAAATCACGAACTCGCATCGCCTTTAACTGCGAACTCGGGTCTGCGGGAATGTCGTCCGGAAAAAACTTCGAAACTTGGTCGTCAAGATTGAGCTTGCCCTCTGCAATTGCCAATCCAACCGCCGTCGATGTAAAGCTCTTACTCAGCGAATAAAGTTCATGGCGACTGTCTGGGTTGTAAGGGGTCCACCACCCTTCAGCGACAACTTGCCCGTGGCGGACGAGCATGAAGCTGTGTAGAGACTCCGACTCGCGATCCGCCTTTTTCACGAAATCCAGGATCGCTGTCGACGAAACACCCTGCGCCTCAGGCTTACTGCGGGGCAATGATTGGGGTGGCTCAACGGCCGTGGCCATGGTGCATGCAAGAGCGAACAAAACGGAGAGGGTTTTGGCCATGCTTAGGGTTGCTTTGTAATGGGAGGAATTAAGCCGAGTCAGTAATTTGAATAGCGAGTGCTATCGCGTCAAGCGTTTGTTGTTTTGTGATTCCAGGAACGAGTTCAACATGACCGAAACGTGTTGGCAAGATAAAACGCAATTGACCATGCTCAACTTTTTTGTCGTGCTGCATAGCTGACCAGAGCTTATCCGGTTCGGCATCAAAAAATTGCGTTGGTAATTGTAACGCGACTAGCAGCTTGCGTTGTCGCTCTACGAAACTCCACGGGACTCGCTGCAACTGGAAAGCCAAACAAGCCGCCATGTGCATCCCGATCGAAACTGCTTCGCCATGTAACAATTGTCCATAGCCGACAACGCTTTCCAGCGCGTGCGCAAAAGTATGGCCATAATTTAGAATCGCTCGCAGGCCTGTCGTCTCACGCTCGTCCTGCTGAACCACTAGGGCTTTTGCCTTACATGATTCCGCAATCAGATGTGATATCGCAGTAGCATCTTTTCGGAGCACCGCTGCTGCTTGTTGTTCCAGATAGTCGAGCAGTTCTGGAATCAAGATCACGCCGTATTTCAGTACTTCCCCCAGTCCGGAGACAAATTCTCGCTGCGGTAAAGTGTTGAGCGAATCGGTGTCGATGACGACCATGCTTGGTTGCCAAAACGCTCCAACCATGTTTTTTGCCTTGGGTAGATTCACACCCGTCTTGCCGCCAACACTCGAATCAACATGACTGAGGAGCGTTGTGGGGATTTGTACCAAGGGCAAACCACGAGTGAACGAAGCGGCGACAAAACCAGCCAAATCGCCGACGACGCCACCACCGATTGCAATTACTACCGATCCCCGGTCGGTATGTTCGTCCAGCATCGCCTCCCACAGGCGTGCCGCCTCCGTCAGGGACTTGCTCCCTTCGCCACTAGGAACAGTCAACTTTGAAATACGATACTCTGCATGCGTCAATTCCATACAGTAACGTTCCGCAAATGAACTTATATTCGCATCGCTGATCACGACCGCATGACGGCTATTGAGACATCGCTCAGAAACCCACTGTGGAAATGTAGGCGACAATCCCTGGCCGATGTAAATCGGATAACTGCGATCCGCCAATAGAACTTGAACCGTTGAATGCAAGACCATGAATTTCCCACGGGCGACGTTGAATAACTAGGTGATTCGTGAGCTGGAATGAGCATCCCGCTTAGCAATCAAATTATGAACGCAGATTTAAGTGACTTATCAGCCAATAGAAGTGCGGAACTATTCTAACCGGCAACGACTGCGAATGTAGCTGGTAGTTCCGTTAGTTTACAGCGATAGTTGAGTGTTAGAATCCATCAACTTCATTCACATCGTGACTAAAAGCGTGGAAAACGCAGTAATTCCAGTCGGATACGAACACGGATTGCAAAGCGAGTGTTCGTCGGTTCAGATATTTGCTTTTGCGGGAACACACAATTCCCTGATCACGACCGCATGATGACTTCTGAAATTTGCGATCAAATCAACCACAATTTTTGGCAGAAAGCATAATAGAAATTATGAATAAGATCCGTGTTCATGAGTGTTTTTCAACGCGACTCAATTCCAAACACAAATATCGCAGCCTAAGCAATCCCTGACGAATATGGGTTTTCACAGTTCCAAGAGGAATCTGCAAGGCACTCGCAACCTCACGGTGCGACATTCCATCAAAAAATGCCAATCGCAACATTCGCTGCTGCGGCTCGGACAGTTGACTGAGTGCTTGTTGGACCTCTTCGGCATTTTCATCTCTCAGCGCTCGCTGCTCAGGCGATTCCGCAGTCGATAACTCTTTCGAATTGTTGCTCGTCGCATCTCTGAACTTCCTGTGCTGCCGAGCCAGAGAAGCTACCGCCCTCATCCGATCGATCGACCGACTACGAGCCATCGTGACTAGATAGGAACGCAACGAACCGCGCTGACACTCAAAAAGATCCGCATGTCGCCAGAATTCCCAAAAAACATCAGAAACAACACCGCTAATTTCGAACTCGTCGCCGAAAAGGATGCTCCTGCAAACGCTATAAACTTGACCCCCGTATCGCTGAATTAGAGCAGCGAGCCCTCGCTCATCATGCTCACGGATCAACCCGACAATCTCATCGTCGGGCAATTCGTCGGACCTGATTTCGACCTCGCGGCTCACTTCCGTCAAGGAGATCTTCTTCACCATCTGCACACTGAATCTCCTCACGTATAGGCACTTGTCCTAGGATTGAGCAAATAAGCGCCATCAGTACCATGGTAAGTGCTAGATATTCCCAACACTGCCGCCTGAAGTCGCCAAGCTACAGCAAAAGGCATTCCAAAGCCTGCCGAGTGGCAAAAATGCGTGCCTAATTAGATGGGACATGGGACTTTTGCCGCCGAACATCATGACAGCGTCTGATTTTTACTGCAAATTGTACAGCGAAAAGAACGCAGAGCGATCGCGGTGAATTATGATCTTGCAGCCGTCCCGTGTATCACAGTGATATTAGTTCATTAACTTGCAGAAAATGTCTAGAATCCACTTTCACCTATTTTTGGTGCGCAGCCAAAAAGTTACGTGCTGCAACAAGCTTTGCATAAGAAAATACCTAGTAGGTTAAAGCCTTAAAGGCATAAGACGTTAGCTCCACGTCATTGGAGGGTTTACTATTTAGTTTAGAAGAGATTTCGAGCGTTACTTTCACTACGCGAAAATCCCCCTCAGGCCAACGAACAGCGGCCTTGCAAATGCCGGCAGAATCCACTTCGAGTCGATCGACAGCCCGAAAATCAATCCCTGGTCCATTCAACCACAACACATACTGCGATCCACTGGGGGGCTGCTGCAGTCCATGACAAAAAACATGGATCTCGCGAGTCAGCGCATCGCAAAGCACATATCCGCCCAGTTCACTGGAACCGGGCTTCCCTCGTAGCGCAACCAGCTGTGTTCTTTCATACCTTTTTTCAGACATTTCTAACGAAGCGGGTATCCGAGGGGACGCTAAGTTGACGCTCGATGCAGCCATAGAGATTACAGGACGATTGGCAATCAAACTACCCGCAACTCTGGCAGCAGGCTTCATATAAATCATGAATAAGATTCCTGCGGCAAACGCAATAAACGATTGCGCAAGTGGATTGTGAAATAGTCGTCCGCAAATGGACAAAGAGTGAAAAGGAAGCTGCGATTTAACAGAGCTGCGCGCTGCATGCTGGCTGG
Organism: Planctomycetia bacterium; assembly: GCA_031398555.1. Lineage (GTDB taxonomy): Bacteria > Planctomycetota > Planctomycetia > Pirellulales > Pirellulaceae > Aureliella. Next base: position 6,651 of record JANNNN010000309.1, read on the forward strand.
GAGGGGTTGAACTGACAGCTCGTGCCACAATCGCGCGTTGGAATTCTTTTGAGAGCTTGTTGTTCGGTAACGCTTGCCACAGAACATCAACCGAGGCGTTTAACGCCTGTAGCTCAGCTTGGCATTGACTGCATCCGGTAGACAGATGCATCTCGACGCTTGCTCGGCCTTGGGGGTCGAGTTCGCCTACTAAGTATTCAACCAGCGAGTCCTGTACATCTACGCAACTCATGAATGTTTTCCAGTTTGGCTCAATTCCGATAACAAGAATCGCAACCTCAACAACCCCTTGCGAATATGTGTCTTCACCGTGCCCAGCGGAATCTGCAATGTGCTCGCAACTTCTCGATGTGACATGCCATCGAAAAACGCTAATTGCAACGTCTGCCGCTGCAGTTCGGACAATTGGCAAAGTGCTTGTTGTACTTCTTCCGCATTTTCATCACTCAACGCACGACGCTCGGGTGAATCTGCTGACGACAATTCCTTCGCGTTGTGGACGGTGGCATCGATAAACTTGCTTCGCTGCCGCGATTGTGACACAACCGATCGCATGCGATCGATCGATCGACTGCGTGCCATCGTCAATAAATAGGAACGCAATGAACCTCGCTGTGACTGAAACAGTTCCGCGTGTCGCCAGAATTCCCAAAAGACATCGGATACCACACCATTAGCCTCCAATTCATCACCGCAAATGCTCTTACAAACTACCTGGACTTGCCCACCGTATCGCTGAATCAAAACGGCTAGCGCTGCCTCATCGTGCTGGCATATTAGCCGAACAAGTTCTTCGTCAGGCACGTCTCGGGCCCACGCATCGGCATCTCTGATGAACTCATTCAAGGAGGGATTCCTTACCACGAGCGGTAGGAATGTTGTTCTCCTCGGACGTACCTACCTGCTCCAGGACTTGTACCACCTCGGTCAACCAACAACCACGATAGGGCGCTTCGTCATACTGACGCAACAAGAACCGAAAGGCGGTCGCATCGCCACTTTCCGAAACCGTTGAAACCAACACTGCAGCGTAATCTTTTTCTATTGTCGCACTACCTACCTGCCAGTCGTGGCAAGTCGCCAGTCTGTCGTAAGGCGGAGTCATGACCATCTGCGAGAATCTCGCAAAAGGCCCCGTGACCTCACGATTATTCGGCGAGGCCAAACTGTAGCATATCCTTAGACGTTCAGGGGTGGTCGCCGCGTCACGGATCGACTGGACTTGAAGTGAGACAACCTCTGCTGGAGAAAAATGACTTTTGGGAATTCCGGAATCGACGAATTCTCTCACGTTGGGTGCGTCTGCATGCGACGGACCACCCACGCTTGAAAAAACGCTCCAGCAGAGGCTGCCTAAAATGAAGCACACACCTACGAATCCAATCCGCTGCCAATAAATTGGTGTATTTGTCATTTAGCCATCAGCTCAGCCTAGCGCGTTTTCAGACGCGGAAACTCAATAAGTGCAAATTGTTCACGCAGCCGTTATCTTAGCGGCGACTAACTGTCACTTACGAGTTTCGACTGCTCAGCGGATGCGAAATTCCTGAACAGTTTTCTAATTTCCTCAAACGGGATTGGTTTTCCGCAAAGCTGCGGCTCTTTTTCGCATTCGAAACGCACCGCACAAACCTAACCCCACCGCCGCCAGGGCCATGCTCGATGGTTCCGGCACCGCTGTTATGATTGCCGGGGCACCGAGTACATCGTTGAAAGCTACACTTCGAATCGTTAGCCCAAGCGGATTCACCGCTGCATTCGCAGCATTTACTGAAATATCTGCGAATCCAAAGGCTGTTCCACCTAGACGGTCAAAACGTAAGCCGACGTAGCCGGATCTGCCTGCAAAGTTGCCACTTGGTGGGTCAGAGCCTGCAAAGAAAGTGAGATTACCTTGATCATTTGGCGAAGAGAAAAGACTCGAACTGGAAACAACATTGCCAACACCTAAAAGACTCACGGATGGAAATCCATCGACCGCAGGCGCATCGATCACCACACCGTTATTGCTTCCAAAGCGAAAATCGACCACATCGAACCCTACCGGCAAAACTGGATCAGGAACGAACGCTGATGTAAACGTAAAATCAGTTGTACCATCGAGATCAACATCCAGGTCAAAACTCGACAAATTTGAGGAGTCCAACGTCACATTCACATCGCGAAACACTAATGCGGCTTGCGCGGGTCGAACTATTGCAGCAAATGCTGATAATAAGAAAACGCAAAGACTGAATCGGAAAGTTCTTTTGACTGCAGCGAACATGTAAGCTCATCTCCCGAATTAAACCTGAAACCGACATCAATACGAGACTGGTAAGCGGCCCGGATTCAACGTTTTTCAAAAACGATTCACTCGAGAGAGAAAACTCCGGCTAAAAAGGGGTCAGGAGCCATTTTGGTTGACTAGGCAAATATAGGCTGGTAGATTGAAGTAGCTTTATGTCTAACCGTCCCTCGATTGGAGTCCGATCGATGCCTAGACCGCCGCGAGCCGATGTTGCAGGTGAGATTTATCACGCCCTTAATCGGGGCAACGGGCGAATGACTATTTTTCACAAGGATGCAGACTACGAGGCATTTGAGCGAGTACTCAATGAAGGACTCGAAAAGTATCCGGTCAGTTTGTTCGCTTATCAATGGATCCCGAACCACTGGCATATGGTCCTTAGTCCGAGAGAAGATGGAGCACTAAGTCGACTAATGTATTGGGTGACGATGACTCATACCGCCCGGCACCACGCTCACTATCACTCCACAGGCAGTGGACATCTTTATCAAGGTCGATTCAAGAGCTTTCCGATCCAGAGTGACGAACATTTTTTTGTGGTGTGTCGTTATGTTGAGCGCAATGCACTGGCGGCAGGCCTGGTAGATAAAGCCGAGCACTGGCGATTTGGCAGTTTATACAACTGGCTTGGTGGAAGTTGTGGAGTCACGTTGGCGAGCTGGCCATTGCCAAGGTTGCCCAATTGGCTAGAACGTGTCAACCGACCGGTAAGTGAGAAAGAAGAGGAGCAGCTTCGCAGGGCAATACAGCGTAGTCAGCCGTTCGGGAACGCTGGATGGGTCGAGTCAACGGCGCGAAAGTACAATCTGGAATCAACGCTGAGAAAACGTGGTCGACCACGCAAACTAACCCAGTCTTCCAAATAGGCTCCTGACCCCTTTTCT
>JANNNN010000312.1:0-1735 GCA_031398555.1 Planctomycetia bacterium
GCAAGTTGCCTGCGTTCATCGCTATCGCTGTTGAGAATGGTGGGAATGACAGTTACGGTAGTCAACGCGGACTTGAATATGACACGATGTCCGATCGCTTGGCGCGTTTTATCAACGATGAAGTGCTCCCGGCTGTGCTCAACAATGCAGATATCAAAGCTGCTTATCCGAAAATTGCATTCACTCAAAATCCTTGGGGCAAGGCAGTGATGGGCTGTAGCTCGGGCGGCGCGGCGGCCTTGACGATGGGTTGGTTTCGTCCCGATCTCTTCCGCCGCTTGATCACATACTCGGGAACGTTTGTCGACCAGCAAGATGACGATGCAGCCGAAGAGGCCACTTATCCGCTCGGAGCCTGGGAGTATCATTCGGGAAAGAAGCTGATCGCGACAGCAGAAAAGAAACCGCTTCGCATCCTCACACACGTTTCGGAGAACGATAACCGCGCGAAGGATCCGGAAGAGACCTATCACAACTGGGTCATGGCTAACGAACGAACAGCTGAAGCGTTGAAGGCCAAAGGTTACGACTATCGCTACGTTTATAGTCGCGCTACCCGCCATTGCGATGGAAAAGTATTTGAGCATACATTGGCCGATACCCTGGTTTGGATGTGGCGCGGCTATCACGCCGAATAATGCAACTGCGACTTCTGGGGGTCAAAAAACAACGAATTTGAAATGTCAAACGTTTTTGTTTTCAATGGGTCACGTCTGCCGGACGCGACTGCGTTGCAGGTGCTGATTACTCGCCGCGACGTTCTTCAAGGCGTTTTACCAGTTTTCCGGGAAATTGGACTCTTGCGGCGCGCGGTCACTCTCGGCCAGCTCGGCAAGAGTGACCCACTGCCAGAGACCCGGTTCAATTTCGCGGTTGCATCAAAGCGAGCTTTGCGTTCAACTACTCGTATTGGATCGCAAAACACTATTTTGAGCCCGCATGATGCAAACGTTGATTGAGCTTCCTAAACGCGCCCAAGTTGCGTTTCTTCTGCAAATTGTTGAACGTCTGGACAAACTGACCAAGCAGTTTGCCAATCCAATGCGGTATAGCAGTCGGGCTCATGTCGAAGAGCCCTGGGTGTTGTTCGATAACAGGACGCTCGAATGGCAATTCGAATTCGCAGAAGATCGGTATGGTTACAGCGATTATGATGACGATGATGACGAGCTGGGCAAATTATCCATTTTCATGGAGTTCGATGAGCAGTGGCTTGCGAAGGCTCAATTGGGTTCGGACTTGCTGAGCAACTGCTTTACACCGCAGTGGCGGCGGGCTTGTACTTGCGGGATAAATGAAAGTGGGCCAAATCCGTGCATGCACTTTCTGAGCGCGGTGCAATTACTCAACAAGATCTTGGCCCGCACCAGTATGGCGTCAGCGTTAGAGTGGATGAGCAAACGGTTCCGCGATCAAACGACGATCGGTGACGAATTATTAGAATATATCGAATGGTCGGTCAAGCGTCATTCGATAAAAACGCCCGATGTTCAGCGCGTTCAGTGGCGACTGGGCGAAATGGAGCACTCGTACACGAATCGCCGAGTTCTCGACATCAGACCTGCGTTGCAAAAAATGTCTGCCAAAGGCAAATGGTCGGCTGGTCGCGAAGTTCGTGACTTTGAAATTGTGCGTTCCAACGTCGCTGACCTGCATCCCCATGACGAACTGCTGGGCTCGATGATCGAAATCCAGGAAGACAATGACTACATGAGCGGCAGCATCATGTTGCAGA
>JANNNN010000343.1:0-8186 GCA_031398555.1 Planctomycetia bacterium
ACTTCCACGAGTTCGCGATGGGTTTGCAGGTCGACGGTGAAGGCAATTTCTACTATGCTAAATCTGGACGACATGCCAAGAAGGCTCTTGTGCCGCATCACGGAACACTGCTCAAGGTCAGCCCAGACGGTTTGAAGACTGAAATTCTGGCGACGGGTTTCCGAGCGGCAAACGGAGTCTGCTTAAATCCGGATGGTTCGTTCTTGGTTACGGATCAAGAAGGCTTTTGGAATCCCAAGAATCGCATCAATTGGGTCACACTTAATCCGTCAGGCATACCCAAGTTCTATGGCAATATGTGGGGATACACGGACGTAACAGATGAATCCGATTCTGCCATGGAATCGCCGTTGTGCTGGATCACGAATGCCTTTGATCGGTCGCCGGCGGAGTTGCTGTGGGTCGACAGTCCACGCTGGGGTCCGCTCAATGGTGCGTTGCTAAATTTGTCCTATGGATATGGCAAGGTCTTCCTCGTGTTGCATGAGCAAGTTGGCGGTTTGCGGCAGGGCGGGATGATCGAGTTGCCGATACCGTTGTTTCACACTGGTGTGATGAGAGGTCGTTTCCGTCCGCAAGACCAGCAACTTTATATGGCTGGCATGTTCGCTTGGGCTGGCAACGCAACGAATCCGGGAGGATTGTATCGCTTGCGGGCGACTGGTAAACCGATCCTGTTGCCGGTTGAGTTGCATGCGCGGGATTCTACGATCGAATTAAAATTCGCAGAGGCTTTGGATAAAGACTCGATTGAAGCAAAAAGAGTTAAGATCAAAACTTGGTCGCTGAAACGGACTGAGAAATATGGCTCGGATCACTACGACGAAAAGTCACTGGATGTGCAGTTCGCGGAGCTCTCCCAGGACGGCAAAACAGTTCGATTGAAGGTCGACTCCGTTCAGCCAACGTGGGGCATGTCTATCGACTTCGATTTCCGCTCCGCCCATGGCCAGCCAGTAACTGGTGTGATTCATAATACTATTCATCGCTTGTAATTGCGAAAATGTATTGGTAGCTGGTTTCGTCAGAAACCGGATGGGCTAGCTACATTTCAATACGGTTTCTCACGAAACCAGTTACATCAAAGACTGAGCCGCGTCAGACTTTCAATGGCCTCTTCCCAGCAGCACGGCGCTGTAGATGACGACTGCTCCAACAATCACGGTGCCAAAGTACAAAGTCTGGCGAGCGCGGGGGAGGTGATGAACAGCGATCAACTGAGTAATCAAACACACGCAGGCGACTAAAAACAACTTGAAGGCAATCATGCCAGGAAATCCCCAGTGAATGAGGATATAGTTGGCGATTGGGTTAGCTTCGATGGCATGCATTCGCAGCAAAATATTTGTGAAAACTATGTCTAGGACGTTTGCAAGTATGAAGTAGCTGGTCTCGGATTGAAGTGGCAGCTGGTGGCGAAACAACAGTGTGACAATTCGATGGCCGATAGTCGGTAGTTGGCTCATCGACGGCAACTCGCTTTGCGTTGATGTAGGCGAAGCTGAATGGGAAGCCGCTTGAGGAGGCGTGTAGGCATTGGACGCCTGGGCGCGGTGTCCTGTCGGTTTACCCGTATTCCGGATTTCGGCGATCCGATCGTAGGCCTCCCGGACTTGGGCGAACACCCACGCGTCACCGCCAGCGTCGGGATGATACTTCGCCGCCATCGCAAGGTAAGCTCGCTTCACTTCCTCGTCGGTCGCTTGATCGGTAACTCCGAGTATTTTGTAAGGACTCATTGATACAGCAGTCTGAAAGGCGAGCGGCAATTCGCATCGCACTATCTTAAACGAAGTTATTGGCGTTGTCGCTGTAATGGGACTGGCAGTTATTCATGTTTGCAAGATAGAGGCAATATTGAAATCATGGAACGGGAGCACGCGGCTCCGCCGGGCACGACCGCCACGGTCCGCTCGACTTAGATGTACCGATGGTCTTCCCTGGATTGCTCGAAGCGGCTTAGGGCCACGGGCACGTTCATAAGTACATTGAAAGTCTTCTTGTTGTGCCGAGACCCGCGCGGCAGAGCCTTGTTCTCCCCGATTTACATCATTTTCACAAGCGAATCTTAAGTGGTGTATGTTAGGATGGTAGGGAGCCATAGTTGTGGGTGGCCGTGACTTGGCTTGATGATTCGGGTCACGAAGCAATTCAGACTTGGAAACTGTCTAAAGTGCGGAGCGGAAGGACAAAAATGCGAATGGCTTTGATGTTGGGTGCGAGTTTAATCGGATTTTCGCTTGGGGTTCCCGGCGGGCTGGCGCAACGGAAACCCGAACGGGTTGAAGCTCCGAAATTCAACACAGGCCAATTGAATGGCGTGTTTTTCCCAGATGCGGCTAGTCAACTCAAAGGGCCAAGGCCAACTTCGCAAGTGGCGACCAAGCCTGCGACCGGTAAGTCCGCAACGGCGGCGAGTACCGCTGATGCCAGTAGTGGCAGCACCGGGGATAGCGACCCGATGGCTTGGCATAATTTGATTTCACCGACGGCGTTGGAAGACTTGATCAAGGGTTCAAAACTGCGGCTCGACAAGACCATTACGACTCCCGCCGCCTTTGCAGGGGGTGGTTTTGCCATTGCTCGGAAAGAGTTTTCGATGCAGGCCTTGTTGTTTGCGATCATCGAGTCCTATCCTGGCAACGTGCGATGGAAAAGTAGTGCGCCAGTGGCTCGAGAGTTACTTACGCGGGTGGCTGCCAATACCAAAGTCGGCTCAGCTCAAGTTCATGAGGAAGCCAAGAAGCGGCTGCTCGACTTGGGCGACTTGACCAACGGCACGCAACTTTCCGGCAAAGCGGGCTCGGAGGTCAACTGGTCGAAGTTGATCGATCATGCACCGGCAATGCAACTGCTCGAATGGGCTCAAAAGGACATGATTGCACCCAATGTTGCCAGTCCCGAGTTGTTCACGAAAAATAAAGACGCGGTGCAGCACTATGCTGAGCTGGTTGCGGTGCTTGGAAAAGTTCTAACGGTCGAGGAAATGCCCTACGCGGATGACAAAGAGTACGTCCTCCTTGCCAAAGCTATGGTGGACCAGGCACAGCAGGTAGCCTTGGCTGTGAAAACCGACAACGCCGACCTCGCGCGTCAATCTGCCTCAAAACTTCTCCAAAGTTGCAACACCTGCCATGAGACTTATCGCTAACGTTTATAGCGGATCTGCCAAAGTACTTTAAAATGTGACGATGAAATCCTCAAATCTCCAGCGCAACACCGTCATCGGCTTGCTGTTCAGCGTTCTACTCACCGTTGTTAAATTCTTCGCAGGCTGGCTGGGATCTTCGAGCGCGTTGATTGCCGACGCAATCGAATCGCTTGCCGACGTTTTCGGATCGATTTTAGTTTGGCATGCTCTCCGAGTTGCAGACCAGCCTCCCGACGATCGGCATCCCTATGGCTATGGCAAGGCCGAATCGCTTTCAGCCCTAGCCGTCGGCACCATTTTGCTCGCCGCCGCCGGTGTTATCGTTGTAAAGGCGTTCGGCGAAATTATCGTGCCACATTCACCCCCAGCCGCTTGGACAATCTGGGTTTTAGTATTGATTATCATCACCAAGGAACTGTTGTTTCGATTGGTGGTCCATGGAGCCAACCAATATGACTCCGATGCTGCCCGCGCGGATGCTGGGCACCATCGAGCCGACGCGGTCACATCCCTGGCAGCCTTGATTGGTGTAGCCGTTGCGATTTGGGGGCCATGGCTTGCCGGCATTAAATCATTGGTCCTGGCCGATGAAGTAGCAGCGATCTTGGCTAGCGGTGCGATCGTTGTGACGGCACTGGGGTTGATACGACCTGCGATCAGCGACCTGCTCGACGCGGCTTCTCAGGAGACCATTGCGGTCGTAAAGGAAGTGGCTGGCAGTGTTGACGGAATTGAATTCGTTGAAAAAGTCTGGGTGCGGAAAAGTGGCTCGGGTTACTTTGTGGACATGCATTTGCACGTGGATCCTGACTTGTCGATAAGAGACGCCCATTCGCTTGCCGGCAAAGTCAAAGCGACGTTGAAAGCCAAGTTGCCGAGGATCTTGGGAGTGTTGATACACATCGAGCCGAGCGAACGTAAAGCACCGTAGGATGGAACCATTGTCCCGTCCGTCAGGTATTTTTGTACGTGTTTGAATATTGCAAAGACAAAGCGCCGCTCGGCGACCGTCCACTAAGAGCGCTCGGGACAAATGGTCGCAAGCTACGGTCAATGCTAGCACACTATGTAGTGGTAGCAATTCTAGATCGTCACAAATGTAGTATCTCAGTTGATTTTGCGTGACAAGCGGGTATTGTTTCCCCCATCGTTGGCCGCGAGGCCATAAACTAGTTTTGGAACGACCTAGCAAAGCGTTAAAGACGCAGGGAAATTGCGAAAGACTACCGAACGTTAGTGGTTACTACAAGTTTGATGCAAGAGTGAGTCCAAAAGTTCATTGACTTGACCCTCTTTGCCGCATTTTTTTGTGAGAACCGATTGCTGGGAGCAATCGAGCTGATGTTTGCAGACTGGCCTATTCAACCGATATAGGCTGCTTTTAGAACTTCGTGACTTACCTGTTACTGCTGCACTGAATAAGACGACTTTCGCGCACTGAGTGCCACCATGAAGCCGCCTGTTCAATACTAGCAGAACGTCAGTTGGAACGTTTCCGAGTGCCTTCACTCGCTAAGGCAATTACGAGTTTCATTCTGACAAGGACTTTCAGATGACGTCACGACCTATGATTGGTCTAAATGCAGATTACAAAGCCGGCGCGTACAATCAACCCGCTTTCTCCTACGTTGCCGCCGGATATTATGACGCGATTTTTGCTGCCGGAGGGATTCCGGTGATTCTCCCGCCCGTTGCAGATGAAGATGCAATTGGTCAAATTCTTGATAGACTCGATGGCTGTGTACTGGTCAGCGGTGGAGACCTTGACCCACGAAACGATGGGTTCATGCTTCATTCTTCAGTAAAAGCCATGGAGGCTCGACGCGAGCGATTCGATCGACGTCTGGCCCATGAAATCGTTGAGCGACGGATGCCTGTGTTCGGTATCGGCACGGGCATGCAATTGCTGAACGTAGTCTGTGGTGGCAACCTCTTCTTGCACATCCCGGAAGATCTCCCAGGGGCATTGCCTCACCGCGATCCACAGGATCCCAGCCATCGCCATTCACTGGTGATTCAAGCGGATTCGTTGATCGGTCGTGTCTATGGTGAAGGCGAAATTCGTGTTACCAGCCGCCACCATATGGCTGTTGATAAAGTCGCTGACGGGTTCCGCGTGACTGCTAAATGCCAAGACGGCGTGATCGAAGCCATTGAAAGCGAAATGATCGATTGGTTCGCGCTCGGAACTCAATTCCATCCTGAATGCAGTGCCGCCAGCGCATTGGATATCCGGATTTTTGAAGAGTTCATCGAAGCGGTTCAACAGTCCACGATGGCCATCCGCATGGCTGCCTAGTGTCGCCGTTTGCTCCGCAAAAGTAGCGCCGTTTTTGCTGTCCAATTATTAGTGAGGGCTATCCCGTGAAAGGATTCACAAGATCGACTCCAGCAAAATGAGCTTTCTTCCCGAACGCCGCGTGCACCCAGCTCGCGGCGTTTTCGTTTGCGTCGGGCTTGGGAACATTCAGAATCGCAATCGGGGTGTAACAACGGAACGGAATCTTCGCTAAGTGAAGAAGAGACGGACCGGAAATAAGGATCTAGATATTAACGTGATGGTTTGCCGCGAGGGGATTCGGGATAGCTAAGCCTAGGACGCTCGAAGACCGCGACTTCGTTAAAGGCAGGCAAACTGAAAATAGATTTCAGCAGCGTAATCGAGCTGCTGGATCTCGATGAATTCGTCCTCTGTATGGGCTTGAGCAATTGAGCCAGGACCGAAAACGACCGCTGGAACGCCTGCACAACTGATCGTTGAGGCATGAGTGCAATAGGCCACCCCGAGGCTTCGATGTCTGCCTGCAACGTTGTCAATGCAATTTAGAAGTGGCTTAGCCAACCAAGCGTTGTCATGATTGCTAAGAGCGGGGCTGCTGATCCAGGCTTCGTCGATAACGATGTACGGCCCAAAGCGTTCGGTCAATTGCTCGCGGATCGTCGACCAAACGACCAGCGGGTCTTCGCCCGGCACTAAGCGACGATCGATCTCGATGGTGCAACTATCGGGCACAATGTTTACGCTTTGGCCGCCAAAGATTCTCCCGACGCTAAGAGTAGGTCTTCCGCAAAGCGAATGGATTGGGACCGACTTGGGCAACCAAACCGAATATTCTTCCAGATAGCGCACGGCGCGAGCCATCGTGTAAATTGCATTGCGTCCCTGAGTTGGATCGCTACTGTGACAAGCCTTTCCAATTGTGTGAACTCGAAAACGAGTGACACCGCGATGTGCAATGACAACGTCCAAATCAGTCGGCTCGGCAACAATCGCACCATTGGGCTTAGTAGTCAAAAGACGTGATTTTCCCAGATTTTCCTGCCAGTAAGTTACCAAGTCGCGAATACCGATTGTAGTGAATTCTTCATCGCACGAGCAACTGAGGACAACATTGGCTGCACCAGACGGCTTCTCTTTTACAAGTCGAGCGAAGGCGTGCAGCATAGAGGCTAAACCCCCTTTGACGTCTGAAGCACCGCGGCCGGTAACGCGTCCATCCAGCACTTGAGGCTTGAAAGGTTCGATTTTCATGTTGTCAATCGGCACCGTATCTTGGTGCGCATCAAAAAGCAAGGTTTGTGTTGAGCCAATCGAATCGTAGCGCGCGATGACGTTCGCCCGGCCCGGTGCGACTTCGATTCGTTCATAGTGAGCCCCGATCGATTCGAAGTAGTGGACCAGCCAATCGCTGAGCCGCTGTTCAAAGTAGAAGGGGCCGCTTAGTTCACGCCCCATCGGATTTACGCTTGGGATCGCGATCAGCTCGCACAAGATTTCGGTTGGCGTCATCTATTAAGCTACTCCGCTTTAGTAATGGGTCACAACGACCTGATTTATGCTCGCAGAGCATGCGACAGCCGAAAAACCGTCCGGTAATGCATCCAACTGGTGAACGCGCCAGGTTCCCGCGTCGATCCATGAACTCATGCGACAACTTGCGTCATCATCTAACTTCTCAAGTAACATTGGATCTATCTTTAGAGGCGTGCAAACCGACGGCTGCGGCATCGGAAACTCGACGGATTGCAAACCAAAGCCTATACCAACACCAATCGCTTTAAGCAAAGCCTCTTTGGCAACCCAGGCGCGCATGATGGCCAAGTTCCGTTCAGCAGGCGGTAGCAACTCTAATTTTGTCCGCTCGTTGGAACTCAAAACTTGCGGCGCCAGGGCTTCGAAATTGGTTCGCCGCTGAAACAATTCAGTGTCCACTCCGATAGGCAAAGATTGGCCAAATCCGAACAAAGCCCAATCACCCGAGTGCGATACGTTGAATTCCAACGTGGATCGATGCGTCGATGCCAAAAGGGGTTTTCCGTTCGAATTGTAATCAAATTGTACTTTGTTCGGTTCAACGTCCAACATCGCGCCCAACAAGTGGCGTAGGCGACCACGACAGACTCCAAATCGTCGCCGGACATCCGGTGGTAGAAACCGCTGCTGCCGAGCCAATTCTTCTTTGGACAAACATTGTACAAATTTTTCTAGTTCGTCACCTTCTGCAATCAGCGAAGATACGACAACGGTCACTGTACCAAATGCCGGTGCATTAAAAGTAAGTTTATCTCTAGGTCTTTGGTTCAGTGAGTTGTTCATAAAGAGTTTTGGGTGTTTCCGTTTCTATCGATCAAACAAGTCCATGGGAGGCCGAGGCCGCTAAGCAGGCAATAGCCTAACTCAACAGCCTCCTCTTTTTGGAACCAGTAAAATAGAACCCTGTCGAAACAGGGCAGATCTCTCCACGTCCACATCTAAGATAATCAAATGCAAAAAAACTTCAAAAATCCCCGCGTCAAGACGCTCGACGCACTTGAAATTAGTCATTACATCTGACGCTTCGGGTTACTATCGGAACCGAACTTCTCGTGGCAGGGAAAAAATCAATAAGCCCTCAAGCATTTCGGTGTTTTCAGCAAAGGGACGATGCCCCCCGAAGCCTTGACGGCTTCCACTACCTCACGAAAATTGCACTGACGAACTAGTCTTGGAACTGAATGTTATCGATTCCCAACCGCTTCATCTTCTTGTACAGGG
>JANNNN010000352.1:0-6291 GCA_031398555.1 Planctomycetia bacterium
GAACAAGATCGCAAAGCTGAAACCGGGCAGCACAGTGTTCGTCTCCGCCGCCTCGGGTGCTGTCGGTTCCATCGTCTGTCAACTCGCCAAAACCAAGAACTGCAAGGTGATTGGAAGTGCCGGCAAAAAATCGAAGATTGAGTGGCTGATGAACAAAGCCGGCATTGACGCATGCATCAACTATAAAGAAACCAAAGACCTCTCCGGCGAACTTGCTCAGCATGCACCCAGCGGCATCGATGTCTATTTCGACAACGTGGGGGGCGATCACTTAGAAGCCGCCATCGATGCCATGAAAGATTTCGGATGCTGCGTCGAATGCGGAATGATTTCCACCTACAACGCGACCGAGCCGCCAGCCGCTCCGAAGAACCTGTTCAAAGTGATCGGCAAACGGCTCCGCTTGCAGGGCTTCATCGTCCGAGATCACCTGGACGCACAGGCAGAGTTCATCGCCGACATGGCTCCATTGGTCAAAGCTGACAAGATCGTCTGGGAAGAAACCGTGGCTGATGGATTGGAGAACTCCCCATCCGCCTTCATAGGATTGTTCGACGGGGACAACCTCGGCAAGCAGTTGGTTCGTATCCACTAATGGTCTTCGGAATGCTTCCATCGCTTTGCTCTGCGTGCTCTTCGTTGCAGCTGGCATCAATCATTTCGTGTTACCCGGAATCTACTTGAGGATCACCGCCGCTCTGGTTGGGGTGACCGGTGCGGCGAGAAGCAGCTTGGAACTGCTGTCGTTCTGTCAAAATGAGATGATTTGGGGGCGGTCCAGTGCGTGCTCAGGACACGCCCTCCTGTGCGTACAACGTAACTTGAGGCAAGTACTTTACTGGGGCCTGCTGCGGCGATAAACCGATGCATATTTGGGATGTTTCGTAGAAAGTCAGTGTTTTAGTCGTTGGACGTGCAAATGGTATGGCACTAATCCGCTTAAACTGTTAGCGATGTGTGGAGGCATGAATCGCATGCGTCGACTGGCAACCGGAGAGATGTATGCACCAATTCGTGACGCTCATCACTGCTCTGCTAGCTGTTTCGGTAATTGGTTGCTGGAGCCAACACCGTAGGTCTCGTACATCTGTCAGTGGCGAAAGCTACTTACAGCCATTGGTTGCCAATTCTCCTTCAACATCTGTCAAATTTGATAGAAACAACGTGGAGCGCTCCCGTGACTCAGCAACTCCGAGAGATGAAATACATCCAAAGCAATTGCTTGTTCAACCATTACTTTTGCACAACTTTGTAAAAATAAGTTCCGGGATGCACAGGGCCGAAGTGGAAAAACTACTTGGAGGTTGCCCCGGCCATTACGGGAGAAACCTAGGTTCCTACGTGGAGACTTGTGAGGAGGCAGGGCTTCAGAACCCAGAAATCTGGACCGATGACACTAACATGCTTGAAATAGCATTCGACGAACACGATTTAGTGATTCGTACCCACAAGCGTGCAGGATATTCGCGATTACCTTAAGCTCCTAAACGTTATGCGATTATATCCCATGAATAGTGTCGTTCACTCGCATTTGAAGAATCTACACCACGGTAGTTGTAAGCCAGATTCGCCGGTACTTGAGGGAGGCACATCCCGACCCAATGAGATGTTCGAGAATCTGTGCCGACTTGCGAATATATCCCCGAAACGTGATGTAGAGACTGGCGTTGAACAGGCATGGCTCTTGAAAGATCTTCGGAAGACATGTGCAACCTACTACGACCAACACGTCCCTGAATCTGCGATTGAGATATTGGGCCACTCGGTAAAAGGAATAACATACCGCCACTACGCAGATCGTGACCCGCTTGCATTTCGTGCAATCACTACACTTCCGCAGCCGACCGCATTCTTATCGCTGATCAGAGGCCACGACGGGGAATGTCCGTGTTGCAGGCGAAGATTCTGATTCAACTACCCGGTTTGGGTGACCGGTGCGAGGTAGAGCAACGATTTTTGGTTGGTTCGACGCCGAAGTTGAGGGTGATGACGCGACTTAGTGCGTCGATTTCAGTAGTAAGCTTTGAACCAGAAGTCGATGCAAAGCAAAGATTCAAGGTTGCAAATTCATTGGCGATGCTGAAAAAAGTAATACTCTTTCCGCTACAATCTCTTTTAACTGCTTGTCGAGCAGACCGTTGAACGTGGTTCTTTCGTTTGGGATACGTATTGGCAAATCTAAAAACAGCGACAATCGGAGCTAAAAGCGCTGCCGCCAAATTCGGCTTCGAGGCCAAGCTCTCGCTCCCCGCCAACAAACTCCACAACAACATGGATGCGGCCGAGTACAAGCACGTCGTGATAGGTTTGATCTTCCTCAACTCGACTCGTTCCGCTGCGACCTGCACATGCACAAAGACCTCAAAGCCGATTACGTGCTGGCCAATCCGCCGTTCAACGATTCGGACTGGCACCGCAGTGACGAGGAGGTGCGGTGGAAGTACGTCCTGCCTCCCAATAAGAACGCGAACTTCGCCTGGGCGCAGCACTTCTTCCACCACTTGTCGCCGAGCGGCTTCGTCGGCATCGTGCTGGCCAACAGCAGCAATCAGTCGGGTGAAGGCGAAATCCGCAAAGCGTTCATCGACACTGACGGCCTAAATCCGCTGAGGAAACTCCAACTATGAGCTCTGTAGCATCACAAAAACACGGCCCGGAAGTGCTGCTCATTTTTCTTGGACATAGCAGCGACGCGGACTCCCTCGCCGACGCGATCTACGATTTGGAAAGGGATCTGCAACGACTGCTTGACCAGCACCTGCGTTTTCCGCAGAAATTCCATTCAAGAGTGTCCGCATATGGGAATGGCGAAAAGACGGGCTGCCCGTCGTTGGCGGACAGGACCAAGTGGTCGCTGAGGCGATTAAGCGAGCAAACATTGCGGTCTTTGTTTTCAAAGAGAGGATAGGAACAGTCTCGTGGGACGAACTCAATCAATCGAGGAATCGTGAAAACCCGGCAATTCCTGTCTTGGCGTTCTTTCCGACGGATTCGCCACCAGACCTAAATGACGCGGGCAGGATCGCGAAGTGGTTGGACTTGGTTACGAAGCGTGACGAGCTTGTGAAGGATTGGAATGCTCCCAATTCAAAGGCGCTGCGCCCAATGGAAAAATACAAGGACGCTGCGCACCTGACGACTCTTGCGGTCGAGCAATTGAGCAACGCCGTCGTCAGCCTCTTGAAATGTTACCTACACCGGCAGTGTTGATTCACAGGCAGCGCTCGCTCCTAACGTAGTGCTCAATGGTAGTGGCGGCAATGATCTATTCAGTTTCCCTGGCCAACCACAAGGCTATGTGCAAATTGACGAAACTTGGAATCCTGTCGCTGATACCAGTCAGGATTCGCTTGACTTCTCCGGCCTGACCACTCAAGGAATCACCTTGGATATTGCCAGCACCAGCAAGCAAGCTGTCGCGGCGGGATTGTGGTTGCGATTCGACGCATCTTCCGTCATGGGTATCGAGAATATTACGGGCACGCAGGCCAGTGACACCATCCTGGGAAATGATCGATCCAATATTCTCTACGGTGCCTCGTTTGCGAGCAATCCATCCCGTACACCAGTCGCACGCAATCAAAGAACGCAGTGGGTGCTGGTCGACTTTAGTAGTGCAACTGGTCCGGACGAGTACGTCTACACGGCCCAAGATCGACAAGCGGTAATTCGCGGAATGCAAACTGTCTACTACGGTTATGACGACGCAGGCCAGCCACGCTTGCCCACAGATCCTAATCGTTGGTTCGATGTAAAATTCACTGAGAAGGTTGCCGATATTCCGATCGGCACGAGCTATGCCACGATTCGATTCAACGAGACACCTTCGACAGGCAATCCCGGTGGTGAATCGAGCGAAGTGGATTTCGGCAATGGTAGCTTGGGTGGAACGGCGGTCGTCCAAGTGCATGGACTGCTAGGTGGTACCGCACTCGCCCCGCGCACAAGTGTTACCCAGTCGGCCATTAACGGCGATTTTCTGGAGGACATGCCAGAAGACGGCGAGCAAACGTTCGGTCAACGTAATCCAGACAACACAGTCGACAACTTTTTGGCGTTGTCGATTAAGATTGCCGCTCACGAACTAGGACATTTATTGGGACTGCGTCACTACGATGCGTTCGGTCCTGTCGGTACGGGCATCCACTCGCCACCCGGCAGCGCAGCATTCAAACCCGAGTATACTGGCCCAAGTGAAGCCTTTGAAACGTTCAACCATTTGATCAGTTCACCGGCGTCGGTTGGCAGCGACCGAAAGAACGACATAGGATCACTGTTCTTCGGCGAACGAGAAGCATTGAAACTAGCGTTTGCTACAAGCGACCCGTCGCTGGTCCGTGCCCTTGAAACTGCAGGATCGCACCAATTGCTGACCGCCCCGCAAGCCTTGGCATGGTCGACGATTCAAGTACCCAACACGCTGGGACGTGGCATCAATGTCAACAAATCGTTCTTTGTAGAAACGCTGAATGTTAGCGGCGCGATAAAACTAGACGCAACAACGGGTAAGAGCGAGAGCGATTTCTACTCGTTCAGCGGCAAGCGTGGCGATTTGGTTACAATCGAAGTCCTGTCCCAGGCGCTTCGACGCTTCGTATACTCTGGATCTCAATCTACTTTCAACGTTGACGGCTATATCGATTCAGTCGTCCGCTTGTACAACTCTGCGGGCCAGCTAGTTCAGTATTATGACTCGCAAGCCGTCAATGACGACGAGTTTGAGTCCTCGGATTCTCTGCTGGTGGACCTCGTCTTACCAGCAACCGACACCTACCGCATCGAAGTTGATACGTTTACACGAGCAGCATTGCCAACCGATCCAACCAATCTAGCTGGCGACGGGCTTAAGATCTACAACGACTTCACCCGCGACACAGATGTCGGTAGTTATGAACTGTTCATCTATCGATTCGCTCGTGCTAACGCACGCGATGGTATCGACGTAATCCGCGGTCGTGGTGGTGTGGATCTAATTTTCGGCGGCGATGAAGACGACTACAGCCTATATCTCCAGCCTGGAACTATTCCCGTGAACGCGCAAGGACTTGAAGCGGTGGAGTACTCGGCCACTGTCGGCTTCGTTGATCCAACCGGTTCCGACTGGACAGCCACAGTCAACTACGGAGATGGCACCCTTGAAACGGTGAGTGAATTCGATCTTCAATCCGGATTGCCGATCTCTCACTTGTATGACGATAACGGGACTTACACGATCCAATTCACCATCACCAACGATGATGGACGTTCTGTCAGTGGACTGTACAACGTGTTGATTGGCAACGCAGTTCCGACCTCGCAATCGCAAGTCATTGGCAATCAAGAAGTGCAGAACATTCAGTTCACCGCCGTTGGCCATGATTCGGCGGGAGATTTGACAGCAGGCCTCCACTACATCGCGACTCTCTCACAAAGCGAGCGTAATGCATCCAGTTACGGTACCTCGCAATCAAATCCCGTATCGACCTTTCAATTCGCTGATAATGGAATTTTCACAATTTACTCGCGAGTAATGGACAAAGACGGCGGCTTTACCGACTACAGTACCCCCGTTGAAATTCTCAACCAGGCCCCGACTGCTCGAATCGTTAACTCGGGACCGATTACTGAGAACCGATCAGCTTTGATTTCAATCCTCGATGCAGCCGATGTCTCGCCAATCGACTCGCAGGCAGGCTTGCGTTATTTCATATCGCGAGACGCAGCTGCGCGAGCGGCAGCTACCTATGCAACTGCGTCTACTAACAATAGCAACAACCTACTGTTCGTCGACAATGGGAGCTATACCGTTTACGGACGCGTCTTGGATAAAGATGGCGGTGCATCTGATGTCGAAACAGTCGTAAACGTAGTGAACGTAGATCCAACCGTAAGCATCACGGGCATTAGTTCGCCTCGCGTGCTGAACATGCCAATCACTGTATCCACTTCGGGCGCCGATCAAGCAGGTAATGCTGACCCGCTGACCTACCATTTTGAGGTGTACCGTAATGGCGTCGCTACACCAGTTGCCAGTCAGTCTTCGCCTTCTTCGAACATGAGCTTTGTGCCGGATGCCCAAGGAAACTATTCGATCGCGGTTTACACAACAGATGATGATGGTGGCCGATCTTCGACGGCCACGAGCAACTTTGTAGTCAGTGCATCACTTCAGTAAGCGCCCAGGGGCACCGTATTAGAGGAGGGGCTAGCGATGGCGGGCTATTTCTGTTTGGCGGCGAGTACGCGGCGGCGGGCGGCGTCTAGTTGTTTACGGTCAGCTTTGTCGCGTCGCTCCTCGGCTCGGTAGGTACG
>JANNNN010000366.1:0-3406 GCA_031398555.1 Planctomycetia bacterium
AATTCGTTGGTACCACGGCCTTTCAAGATATGTCCGGAGGGCTTTGCTATCCTATGTTCGGCACATCATCGTTTCACTGCTCTGGCGTACTGAATGGGAAGAATCTCAGAAGCCATCTCTACGCCGAGTGTCACCGCTGCATGGTACGGCCAATACGGGTCACGCAGCATTTCCCTTCCGAGTAGGACCAGATCCGTATGCTGATTCTTCACCGCATCTTCGGCCTGTTGAGGATCGTTAATCATCCATCCAACAGCGGTCGGGATTTGTGATTCTCGACGAATGCGACTTGCGGCCGGGATCATGAAACCCGGTCCCCAGGGAATTTGCGAGATGTCCGGAGTGATAAATCCTTGACTCACATCCAGCAAATCAAGTCCAGCAGTTTTCAATCGTCGAACCAGTTCAATCGTCTCATCAACGGTCACACCACCTTCGATCCAATCTGTTACAGAAAGCCGAGCCGTCAAAGGAAAGCGTTCCGGCCATACATGGCGGACGGCACTGAACGTCTCCAGCATAAACCGAATCCGGTTATCGAAGCTGCCGCCGTAGCTGTCGGTTCTCTGGTTGGCGAGCGGCGAATAGAATTCATGGGCGAGGTAACCATGAGCGAAATGCAGTTCCAGCCACTCAAAGCCTGCGGCCAGTGATCTCTTTGCAGCGTTGACGAATGCTTCCTGAATTCTCTGAATTTCCGGGATACTCATTTCCTTTGGGATCTTCGGCAGGGTTCCGCCGAATGGAATCGCTGATGGAGCAATGGTGTCCCATCCGCCTTGGTCTGAGTCGATATGGTTGTCACCTTCCCACGGCTTGTGGGCGCTGGCTTTTCGGCCGGCGTGAGCAATTTGAATGCCGGGGACCGAACCGTGCTGTTTGAGAAAACGACTGATGCGAGCAAACGGCTCCACATGAGCATCGTGGTAGATGCCACTGTCGGCGCGGCTGATGCGACCTTCTGACGACACTGCTGTCGCTTCAACGATCACCAGCCCTGCACCACCCACTGCACGAGAACCGAGATGAACGAAGTGCCAATCATTTGGGAAACCATCGTCTGACGAATACTGACACATCGGCGAGACAGCAATGCGATTTCGTAGTACGACATCTTTCAAACGGAATTCCTGAAACAGATGTGTCATTTTCAACCTGCTTGATCAATTAAAAGGGTTGGGCTTCTCTTGCGTCTTTGTCTATTTTAGCGGAGTCAGTAGTATCCCAACGTGCGTTTCTGCCTTGACGCTCTGTGGCGTCTTCAGGGTGACGTGTACTTTGAGACCATTGGCAGCGGCGAAAGCGAACAATACTACCGTGACATTTAATGATCGGCTATCGCTCGGGCAGGGTTCGGACACCGACGGCCTATGTATAATCGAGTTCAAACATCGACCCGAGCGCTTTTAAATTGGAACTCAAATGGCTTATTGCACATGCTCAAACTTTTGGATGCAACGATCTGTTATTGCGGCAACGTTGGTATTCTGCGTCGGCTCGCAACTCCATGCTCAGAACGCTTCGAAGAATGCGAAAGAGCGGCCGAACGTACTGTTCATCGCAGTCGATGATCTGAACGACTGGACGGGGCATTTGGCTGGCCATCCGCAAGCCAAAACGCCGAACATCGATCGGTTAGTGGCACGAGGAGTCACGTTTACGAACTCGCACTGCGCCGCGCCAGCCTGCAATCCATCGCGAGCGGCATTGATGAGCGGCTTGCGACCGTGGGAAACGGGGATCTACACCAACGGCGATCCGGCTCAAGGAGTCCTTCGCAACACGGTAACGATCAATCGTCATTTTCTTGCCAACGGCTACAAAGTCAAAGGTGGCGGAAAGATCTATCACAACTTTGGGGCCGAAGGTCGCGATGATACGTGGAGTGAATGGGTCGGTTTGTTTCCGACCGCAGGCGGGAATGTCCATAACTTGAACGGGCTAGACAAATCGCATTTCGATTGGGGCGCAATACCTGCGAAAACAAAGGACATGGGAGATCACAAACTTACCGACTGGGCCATCGAACAACTTCAGCAAGCCAGCGATCAGCCTTTGTTTTTAGCCGTCGGTTACGTGAAGCCTCACTTGCCATGGTATGTACCGCAAGAATTCTACGATCGATTTCCACTGGATGCCATTCAGTTACCAGTAACAACTCAAAACGATCTAGCCGATATTCCATCAGCGGGGCGCGCGATGGCTAAGCCCGATGGTGATCATGCCGCAGTCCTGAAAGGCGATCAATGGAAGAAGGCCGTGCAAGGCTACTTGGCAACCATTTCATTCCTGGATGACGAAGTGGGCCGGTTGCTCGCGGGTCTTGAGAAGTGCCCCAAGGCGAAGAACACAATCGTGGTGTGGTGGACCGATCACGGCTGGAATTTGGGGGAGAAAGAACACTGGCGCAAGTTTTCATTGTGGGAAGAATCGACGCGAACCTCCTTTGCGATCGCCGCACCTGGTGTAACTCGAGCTGGAACGCGGACTGCGGCTGCCGTTGATTATACGAACATGTATCCGACGCTTTGTGAACTGACCGGCCTGCCGGTTCCTGAGCACGTCCACGGACCAAGTCTCATGCCGCTTTTGAAAGATCCAGCCGCGGCCTGGGACCATGTTGCCGTTTGCACTCACGGTCGCGGGAACCATGCCGCTCGGGATGCTCGCTATCGCTATATCCGCTATGCAAACGGCGACGAGGAACTCTACGATCACAACGGTGATCCCTATGAATGGACAAACATCGCCGGTCGTCCTGAAATGGTAGAAATCAAGCAAAGATTGGCAAAGAGTTTTCCGACCGACGAGGTGGCTCCAACTCTGCCCAAGGGCCGCAAGAAGGCGAATGCCGATGAGTGATCACGCAAGTTGCTGCGGCAAGCTGGCTGAACCCATTGCAATCGCCTTATCTTCTCGATGAATTCACCGCGGGAAATGCATGGCAGGCAACCCTTATGCTACTTCTGGCAGTCCAAAAACAGCAATGTCAAAATGTCAAATCAAATTGCAGGAATTACTACACTTCTCGCCGGTCGCCAGTATGTAATGCTTCGAAATTGCACTCGTACTCAGTGAAACGGTCCTCTTACTCGACACACTTCTCGCTGATCGCAAGCTGGAAAGCTTACCCCACTAAATTACGCATGGTAACCTCGATACCATATGACGAAGCGAGCGACGCCGGTTTCGATGGATGTGGCTGGACGGAAGCCGATGACGTGCTCGAGGTCGCTGACGTCCGCAAACGTTTCAATCACATCGCCAGGCTGAAGAGGCAAGAAATTCTTCTTGGCCGTTTGACCGAGGCTGCGTTCTAGCACTTCGATGAAATGCGCTAGTTCGACCGGTTGATTGTTGCCGATGTTGTAGACACGGTACGGACATTGGCCACTCCCAGGATCCG
>JANNNN010000387.1:0-5736 GCA_031398555.1 Planctomycetia bacterium
GATTCGTTCGATCGTCGCGGGAAAGCGAAAGCCGGGCCGGCAGCGAATGAGGATGATGGTGCGGGGGTTGTGGATATGTTTGGGCAGGTCGCGGCGGAGTGAGGCGTGCAGCGTAGCAGCACGCCGGTGCTGACCAGCGGAGCGAAGTCAGCACACAACCGCCCGGCCGGCCTCGCGATAGCGAGGACCAACGAAGACATCGCCCCGTGTGCAAAACTCGGTCATTCAGAAATCGTTTCAGCATTGACTCGACAATTTCACGAGGAACGGCAGTGGATGCATCGCCGCCTGGGACGGGTGCAGTCAGGCCGTAAAGTAGCAACATTTCTTCTGGAACCGATTTCGGAATCGCAATCGTCTCTTCGAACAGCTTTACTGCCTCAGTCGTTTTGCCAAGGATGCGCTGAGCGTAGGCCTTCATCACTTGGGCAGCAATCAGCATGTTAGGCTTGGCTGTATATGCTTCAAGCTCTTGAATGAGGGATGGAAGACAATTGTTCGCTTGGGCTAAATCAACGAGCGTCAAGGCCAGCGGTTTCGAATTGGATTCAGGGAAAGTGAAATCGTGACTTCCACCAAAGTTGCGACTCGGTTCCGGATAGAGCCGCCAGCGATTGGGATCGCCACCGCGGAATACGACTTCCTTGATTGTCGCGTAGGCTCGATCTGGCGGAACATGGTCCTTCCACAATTGCACAATATTGGAAAGCTCATCATTGGTCTTCTGTGAACCGACCGACCACAAACGTGCAGCCTGTAGTGTCGCTTCACACGATACTTCAAAGAGATCTTTGTTTGTTGCCGACAGAGTCGCAATCTTCAATGCCAAATCGCTGCGCGCTTGAAAGTCCTTTTCACTCGGCGCTTTGAGTTTGTTCACTATTTCCCGGAAAGTCGCTAAAGCGTCGGATGATTTTCCAAGATCGATTTGCAATTTCGCAAATTCAACTTGCAGTTGCAAAGCAGCGGTACTTGTGTCGGCAGTCGGCTTCAAGGCGATCTGAGCTAGTTTGACGGCTAGTTCTACATCGCCTAGCTTCTTTGCCACCGGCACCGCGGCCAGGGTTGTTTCGCGGCCCGGCGTCGCGAGCGCGGCGACGGAGTAGGCAGCATTCGTATGGGAAACAATAGTTTTGGCAATCCTTCGAGCTGCTTCTTTGTCTTCCACAGTGTCAGCGATGCAAGCCAAGACAACGAGCTGGGGCACGGACCATTCCGCTTTCTCAGGCTTCTCGGTTTGGTCTAAAAAGAGTTTTAGCTTTTCTTTGCCTTCGTTCGACTCAGCAGTCAGCACGAGCCATTCCTGAAGCACTCCTTTTGACGTGCGAGAGGCAGATAGTTCAGTACCGAGCAGTGCACTGGCCACCTTTGCGTCAATTGGAATTAGACGACGGTCATTGGTGCTCTGGAATAATTCCGTTTGAAGTCGTTTGATAAATGCATCACAGTCCTTGCCGGTTTTTGAAATGAGTTCGTTGAGCAAAACAATACGCGTCCTTGCTTGCTTGGTATGTTCTTGATCTTCAATCTCTCTCTGCGACAGTTGCGGCACGGGCGGATTGTATATACCGTTGTTTGCATTTTGCATGTAAGGCTTGAGCATATGCTCGGCTTGCGCCGTTTTACCTGTTTCGCGATACAGTTCAGCAAGTTGATGTACCAACGGTTCGTTTTTTGGAGCCTTGGCAATACGCTCCTCGAGCGAACGGATCAGCGTGTCGGACTCACCGGCGTTGACTAGCAGACGAACTGCGTCTGAGCGAAACGGGGCAGTTAGAGGGCGGCCTTGTAGCGTTTGTAGTGTTGCGGGCTGAGTACGATGATATATTTTGCGAGCAAGTTCGAGGGCATCGTCTTTTTCGGCCTGAACACCAGACTTGCTTAGTATGGTCATTAACTGATACATCGTTTGAACGTCAGTCGCACCACCGCGTCGCAGTCGCTGGACGATTGCCGATGCCAAATCGTTCATTCCTAGCCGGTCCATTGCTGCGCTGACTCGCAACTGAGTCGAACCGTTCAAAGGCATCGAAAAGAGTCGTTCGGCAGCCGTCTTGGCGCGGTCCATTTGGTCCACTTTGTCGTTCTTTAGAACCAAATCCAAAATGGTCAACTCGCAGTACTCTAGCGTGCGAGGCTTAGTCGGATTCAGTGAGTCCAGCACTGCAATTGCTTCCTCGGATTTCAAGATGTCGACAAGCATTTGGCTCTCGATCAAAACTCCTACCTCATTGGCGACTCCTAATTTCCGAAACTCGGTCATCTGCGTGATTGCGTCGTCTTTTTTTCCTTCCCACCACAGCCAAGTGGCATAGCAAAGTCGATCGACACCATTCTTCAGCGCCTCTTCGTCTGGTGTCTCCGCTTCCTCAGCAAGTCGCTTCGTCACTGCCTCTTTGACATCAGCTTTTCCCGACTGTTGGATAAAGTAGAAAGCGGAGAGTAGGTCTGCCGATTGAAATGCCGATTCCGATGGAAATGCAAGCAGTGTATTGCCAAAGGAAGAAGTGTTTCCATTCTTCCTCGATGTGTACAAGTTTAATTTTCGAGTTGGGTCGTAGGACGATAGTTGCGACGGATTGAGCGTACGCGCGGAGGCTGTTCGTGTGTTTTTGATTGCGCTACAAAGCTCAGCAATTTCATTGGGATCCTTGGAGCCATCCAGCAATTCCTGAAGGAACAAGGTGATTGAAAACGGGTAAAGTGCATTTACATAGCTCAGCCTAGGCGTGGTGGGGCGAACGGCTTGAGGTGTCTTTTGGTCGAGAAAATCAGCAAACTTCCTTATCGCGAATTGTCGGTCAAAGGGCAGAAATGAGATAAGTTGATCCATCGACATTTGCTGCTCAGCGAGCGCTTTGGCTCGCGTTACAAACGACGTCACGCTGATCTCGTGTTCAGCTTTTTGGTATTCCTGGGCGAACCAAAGCAAGTAGCGGATCTGATCATTTGTAGGAATCGTTTTCGCAACTGACTGGTCGAACAAATGCGTCAGTCGATCAAGTTCCTCTGAAGTCATGGCCGTGAATATTGCTTGCACCCGCCCATTTGCTAAGGGTGTGCGGGTGACCTGGGCTCGAGTACTATTCGAATACAGCCACGCGTTCGATGAACGGCCCATTACTAGCATGATGTTCTTTTGCGTGACGTTCATGGCGAGCCGATTGTAGTATCGACTTTCAAGTAGCAATGCAGGTGCTTCGGCATCACCTAGTTGGACAAGTCGTTCGAGTAGTTTGTCCAGCGGCACTGTACCTGAACGTGCAACCGGCGCATAAAGCCCAACGCAGTAGTGCGTCGCAATTAGACTCCAAACATCTTCGGTAGACAGGTTTACAGGCAATTCCGCGGTATTGTTTTCAAAACGAGGTTCTATGTTAAAACCTCCTCCGACCCTCTGCTTAAGCCCGGCTCCATCAGTCGCAATTATGGTGGCTATTAGTTTCGCATCTCCAAACGCGTTGATCGTGAAGGCGCGAGGTATCGAAGTTCCAGAAAGGCTTCTAGTCATAGTCGCTTGGTAGTTTGCAATGAACCGATTAAGCCATGCGGACCGACTAGACAAGTCCGTAGACGGCCGAATGACCGCTTGTGTATTGCTGCCACTTGCACCTGCTCCACTTGGGAGTTTCAGATACTGGGCTGAAGGAGTATCGAAAGGCAGTTTCAGTTTCATCAATCGGTCAGCGACTGCGGATGCCCGATTGGGACTGTTGGCCCGCAACATGACGCACATCGCAGCCGTCATAACTTCCCAATTCTCGGGATCGCGATCCAGAGCTTGCTGAGCGTATTCGACGGCTTTGTCGCTCCGGTTACTCTTAGTCAACAGATCTGCTATTTGCATAATGCGATCGGCGCTGGAAGTGTCCTGACTGCGTCGAGTCCATATCTCTAGTGGTTCATCGATTTCACCTTTCTCAGTCAAGAATTTTGCCAATCGCAGTTCTCCCTCCGGCGAAGGAACACTCGCGTTCAACTGCCTTTGATAACGCACGGCGGCATCCCAGTCGTACTCGGCGGAGGAAACTTGTATAAGCGTATTTAACACGTCGACATCGCGACTTTCATCGGTTATCAGCGAGTCAAGAAGTGTTCGAGCATTGCGCAAATCACCCGTCGCTATTCTGGCTGATGCCACCAACAGAGTCGTCTCACGCTGGTCTCCTAACTCTAGACCGATATTGGTCAGTCTTGCGATCATTTGTTCGAATTGATTTTTGCGTTGATAAAGAGGGGTTAAAGCCAAAATGTCATCGCGCTTCTCGTCGATCGTGGACGACGCAGCGTAAGCCCGCCAATAAAGCTCAATCGCCTCCGCATCTTCAATTGACACCAGCTTGCTTGCCAAACTGCGAATTGCGTCGCGATCATTTGGATTGCGCTGAACATTTTGCCTGAGAGCTTTCAAACCCAGCCCATCTTCTCCGGCTCGAAAACAAAGTTCAGCGAAAAATTTAAAGTGTTCTGAGTTTGCTGATACACCGGAAATCAATTCCTGGCCGGTCGCAATGGCGGCTTTGAGTTGTCCGACGCGCATTTGCAACGAGGCGATTTGCATCAGGTAGTTCGACATGAATCGTCGATCCATTGCGGCCAACCTACGCAGCGATTCAATGGCTTCGACGTATAGTCCAGCTTTTTCACGAACGCGAGCTTCAATGGTCAGCAACAATGAAGTCTGTGGTGAAAGTTCGATGGCCTTCGCAATAGCAGTCGCCGATTGGTGAAATTTCCGGCTAGCTTCTTGATACAGCGCAAGTCTTTGCCACGAAGTCGATTTGCCTTTGTCAGCCCCCTCCACCGCTGCTTCCAGCTCCGCGATCTTCGACAGCAACCGCCCGCTCGCGTCATAGGTCTCAATTTGTTGATCGATCACCAACAGGTGCTCTTCAGCCGATTCCGCCTGAGAGTCCGCCAACTCAAGCTGCTTGTCTGTGTCGTCGTACTTCGCCGCTCGACGGAGCATCTTTGTGTAACGTATCCGCTGATCGAAAGTCGGATTGTCAGCGCATGCGCGAGCCATTGTCGATAGAGCTTCTTCGTCCAACTTGAATGTCGCGAGGACCTCGCTGAGTCGCACCAAGTTGTCACGACTTTCGCGTGGTCCGCTCGCCAGCTCTCGCCAGACGGTCAGAGCTTCCTCTTTTCGATTCAAACTAAAAAGATACTCACCCAAGTACTCGCGATACTGAGATTCACTATCTGCCAGTTCGATTGCTTTGCGATAAGCCGCGATCGCTTGTTCGGCCAGCTTCACGCCGCGAAGTAGGTCTGCGACTCGGGATAAAGTAAGCGCGTCATCGCTTCGTTTCGCGAGCAACTTGTTCCATACTTCGGCAGCCGCCTTAGTTCGTTCCGGTTCAAGAATCTCTTGATTGGCGTAAATCAGAGTGCCTAGACGGACAACGAAATCGGCGTTGTCTGGTTCCAGTTCAACGAGCGTTCGCATCGAATCGGCAGCTGATGCGAATTGACGTTCACGCTCGTAAGTGTCCACCAGCGCCAAAAGCGGAACTGGGTTCTTCGGCGTCCGATCGATGGCCTTAGTAAACCATTCAATAGCCTCTGGAGTTCGCCGTTGGTTAGACAACAAGCGTCCGATCCGAAGCATTGCATCAATGTCCTCGGGATGCGTTGCGACCCAACGTTCATAGTATTTCGCAAGCGCGTCGTATTCATTTCGACTCGTAAAGCTACTCTCAATGCGGTTTCGCAAGTCTTGATACATCCAAC
>JANNNN010000393.1:0-1808 GCA_031398555.1 Planctomycetia bacterium
CGGGAAGACCCGCGTAGTCACTTTTCGCATTGCGAACCTGATTCGCCACGGAATTCGGCCTGAACGCATCCTCGCCGTGACATTCACCAACAAAGCCGCGAAGGAAATGCGTGAGCGGATCACCGAAATGCTGGGGCCGAAAAGGAAGCCCAAACGAGGGGAGCCCGCTGCTCCCGCCCCCGTCATCGGTACGTTTCATGCAAATTGCGTTCAAATTCTCCGCCGACACGCCACACGGTTAGGCTACCCAGCTCGATTTGCCATTTACGATCGTAGCGACCAGGAGTCGGTGGCCCGCGAGGTACTCAGGCAACTTCGAGTCCACGAAGGGATGCTCAAGCCGGGCGATTTCCTGTCGCATGTTAGTCGCTGGAAGAACTCGGGCGTCTCAGCCAGCTTGGCCGGCGATAACGCTCGGACCGATGCCGAGCATGTCGCGGCCAGCGGTTACCGCCGCTATCAACAAGCGATCAAGCTAGCCGGTGCCATGGACTTTGACGACTTGCTACTGCTTACCGAGGAACTGTTTAGCAAACACGAAGATGTCCGGCTTGAAGAAGCCGGTCGTTACGACCATGTGCTCGTCGATGAATATCAAGATACCAACCAAACTCAGTATTCAATCATCACGAAGTTGGCCGGTGCCCATCGCAACTTGTGCGTCGTAGGCGACGATGACCAGTCGATTTATGGTTGGCGAGGGGCTGAGGTTCAGCATATTTTGAATTTCAAGCGCGATTGGCCTGATGCCACTGAAGTCCGTTTGGAAGCGAACTATCGCAGTACTTCCGCGATTCTTGAAGTCGCCAATCGCTTGATCGCGTTCAATAAGACCAGGCATGATAAGGTTTTGCGAGCCGCACGAGCAGCCGGCAAGCCACCACGTATATTGCAATTTAAGAACGATGTCGAAGAGGCTCGCGGGATCACCGAGGAGCTCCAACGGATTATCGATCGCGCGGTGTATGAGTTCAAAGATATTGCCATCCTGTTTCGCACCAACGAACAACCTCGCGTGTTCGAGACGGAGCTTCGCAAAGCCAAAGTGCCTTACACACTGACCGGCAGCCAATCGTTTTTCGATCGCAAAGAAGTTCGCGACTTGCTTGGTTATCTAAAGATTCTAGACAATCCGAAAGACGAAGTATCGCTATTGCGGGTCATCAATACACCGCCCCGTGGAGTTGGCACCAAGTCCGTTGAGTTACTGCTGCACAATGCGGTATCGCAAGGCAAGAGCATTTGGGATGCGATGCAAGACCCAATGCTAATCAGCAAGTTTCCTGAGCCCACGAAGCGCGGCCTGAGTTCTTTGCAGTCGCTCGTCCATCGCTTGTCTGCCCGGCTGGCTGCTGGCGAATCGCTCGTAGCAGTCGTCAAGACATTGATCACGGACTTGGACTACTTGGATGTCATTGCGAGGACCTATCCGACCCCCGAAGAAATTCAGCAGCGACAATCTTCCGTTGAAGAAGTTCTGAATGCGATCGCCGAGTACGAAGCCGACGATAGTAATTCTTCGCTCGCGGGCTTCCTCGACAATGTCGCTTTGTCTGGTAAAGAGTTCAGCAGTTCCAAAGACAAAGAGCGTCAGTACAACGCGGTTGCACTGATGACTTACCACAGCGCCAAAGGACTCGAGTTTCCTGTAGTTTACTACCAGAACTTCACGTACAGAGCCGTAAGCAGCAGCATGGTCACCACAATCAGCGACATGGTTTGGGCTCTCATTCTTGGCTTTACCGGCGACATGAATAGCAAAGGTGTTTGAAATATAGCCATCTATTCGAGAAACTTTGCAGCCTAAT